>DASZIH010000078.1:0-5301 GCA_035949355.1 Acidimicrobiales bacterium | reverse complement strand
AACGCTGTTTCATCGCATCTCGCGATAGAGACCGATTCGACGTAATTCTGCGAGTTGGGCTCATCTCAACTCGTAGGAGTTCTATGTCCATGTCCTTTGCCGACCTCGGCGTCCCCGCACGCCTCGTGGAGCGCTTGAGCGCCCGCGGCATCACCGAGGCCTTCCCCATCCAAGAGGCGTCGATTCCCGACGCGCTCGAAGGACGTGACGTGGTGGGTAAAGCCATCACGGGCTCGGGTAAGACCCTCGCGTTCGCGCTGCCGTTGCTGGCGCGCCTCACCAAAGCTCGTCCCCGCAAGCCCGTCGCGCTCGTCCTTGTGCCGACGCGCGAACTCGCCGCTCAGGTACAAAAGGAGATGGCGCAGCTCACCGACGACCGCGGTCGCCGCGTGATCTGCATCTACGGCGGGACCTCGTACAACGTCGCGCGCAAGGCACTGAACTTCGGTGTCGACGTCGTCGTGGCGTGCCCCGGTCGACTCGAGGACATGCTCGAACAGCGCGCCCTCGACCTCGGTGACGTCATGACCGTCGTCGTCGACGAGGCCGACCGCATGGCCGACATGGGTTTCTTGCCCGCGGTGCGTCGCATCGTCGCCGCCACCTCGCCGGACCGTCACGTCATGTTGTTCTCCGCCACGATGGGACCTGACGTCTCGTCACTGGTTCGAGAGTTCACGAACGACGCCGCCATCCACGACGTGGTGGGTGACGAAGCTCCGAGCGACGTCGACCACTACTTCTGGAAGGTCCCACGCGACCGTCGTCCCGACATCACGGCCGACATCATCGAAACGTACGAGCGCGCCATCATCTTCACCCGCACCAAGCACGGCGCTGACCGCTTGGCTCGCCAACTTGGCGAGCGTGGGATCTCCGCGGTGCCCCTGCACGGTGACCGCTCCCAGGCCCAACGCGAACGAGCGCTTCGTAGCGTGAAGAGTGGTCAGATCCAAGTCCTCGTCGCTACCGACGTCGCCGCGCGCGGTATCCACATCGACCTCTTACCGGTGGTCGTGCACTACGACCCACCGGCCCAAGCGACGGACTATCTCCACCGCTCTGGTCGCACCGGACGTGCCGGTGCCACCGGTGCCGTCATCTCTCTCGTAGGTGAAGACGTCATTGGCCAGGTGAAGCGCCTTCAGCGCGCTCTCGGCATCAACCCGTCGATCGAGGCGCGCGAGACCGCCCCCGCCATTCGCCTCGGCGCCGTTGACGACGCCGTCGCGGCGGAGCGTCTCGACGAGCGCGGCCCCAAGCGCCGCGTCGAGTCATCACCTCGCGAGCGCGAGCGCGCGCCTCGTAGCTTTGAGCGCCGCGAGCCCCGCGAACGCGTCACGGCCGCCCGCCGCGAACGTCGTTCGAGCGAAGCTGAGACGCGACCGGTTCGGAACTTCGAACGCCGCGACGCGCAGCCGGCGCGTACGGAGAGTTCCGCTCGTCCACGAGGCAATGAAGCCGTCGTCAGTTTCTTCAACGACTCCAAGGGCTTCGGCTTCGCCGAGGACGCCAAGGGTGACGACTTGTTCATTCACTTCTCGAGCATCGTGGGCGACGGCTTCAAGTCACTCAGCCAGGGCCAGAAGATCACGTTCGAAGAGGCGCAGGGTCCCAAGGGTCGCGAGGCGAAGAACGTTCGCGTCGTCGGCGCTGGCGGCGGTCGAGCTCGACGCCACTAAGGTCGTCGGTCATGTCAGAGAAGCCACTCGTCGAACCCCACCTCGGCCCCGCCCCTGACGATCTCCTCATCGAGGAGATCGTCGTCGGTGACGGCGAAGAGGCAAAACCTGGCCAGAGCGCCGTCGTGCACTACGTGGGCGTCGGCGTGACGAGTGGGGAAGAGTTCGACGCGTCGTGGAATCGTGGCGAGCCTTTCGATTTCCCCCTCGGAGCCGGTCACGTCATCAAGGGCTGGGATCAAGGTGTCGTCGGTATGCGAGTGGGCGGACGCCGCCGTCTCGTCATCCCCGCACACCTCGGGTACGGCGAACGCGGCGCGGGCGGCGTGATCGCGCCCAACGAGACGCTGATCTTCGTCGTCGACCTACTCGAACTTCGTTAGGTCAGCGGCGCGCGCCGCTCGTCGACGGCGAGCATCCGCTGGTAGTCGCCGTAGCGCTCGCAACAGATCTCGGCCACGAGACGTAGCCGGTCGTTGGGGTTACTCAGACTCAACACCTTGAACTGGTCGAGAATCGACATCGGCGTCAGCGCACAGAGTTGCCAGCTTCGAACCTTGGGGTCCTCGTCCATGGCGCAGTTACTTTGTAGGCACTGATCAGCGAATACCTCACTCTGCAGGTTGCGCAGTGCCCTAACGGCCGATTCGGTTGATTTGAGAAGCGACGGCTCGATGGCGACGTCGTCGCAACAACGATCCTCGACGCGAGCGCGGGGATACGGGTCGTCGACCAACCACTCCCCTACCTGAAAGCACTCCATGCCTTCGACCACGATCAGTGTCTGACCGTTGGTCAAGTGGTGTGAACCGAGTATCTCGACGATCGTCCCGACGAAGGTCCGCTGGTCCTGACCACCAACGTCGGAGCCTCGCTCGATCAGACACGTACCGAAACGCTGCTCAGCTTCGACGTCGGCGAGGAGTCGGTGATAGCGCGGTTCAAAGACACAGAGACCCACCGTCTGGTGTGGGAAGACGACCATCCCCAGGGGGAACATTGCCAACTCTTGGTTCGTCACGTTGCCAGCCTACGGGTGAACACTTCGCAAACAGACTACGAATTCGAGAGTCTTTCGGCGAGCGCTCGCAGCGCCCTCCCCCGGTGCGAGATCGCGTCCTTCCCCTCCGGCGAGAGTTCGGCCAGCGAGGTGCCGCCGAACGCCGCCGGAGCGAATACTGGGTCGTAGCCAAAGCCCGCGTCACCGCACGGGCTCGTGAGGATCGTCCCTTCCAAGACGCCCTCCACCCACCACGACGCGCCGTCTGGGAACGTGACCGCGATCACCGTGCGAAAGCGCGCCGTGCGACGCGACTCGTCGACGCCGTCGAGTTCGCCGAGGACTTTTTGCACGTTGTCCTCGTAGGTCGCGCGTTCCCCGGCGTAGCGCGCGCTGTAGACACCGGGTCGCCCGTCGAGGGCGTCGATGAAGAGTCCCGTGTCGTCGGCGATCGCGGCGTCGCCGGTGGCCTTCGTGAGGGCCCACGCCTTCAAGAGCGCGTTGCCCTCGAGCGTCTCCTCGGTCTCGTCGACCTCAGGCACCTCCGATGGCCGTGGAAGGAGTTGGACGTCGAAGGTCTCGAGGACGCGACGGATCTCGTCGGCCTTGTGGGGGTTCGCCGTCGCGAGCACGAACGTGTTCACGCGGTACGTGGCGCGGGAGGCGTCGCCAAGAGATCGCGCTGGGCGTCTCTGATTCGCCCGATCCCGAGTGCGGCGAGGTCCAGAAGTTGGTTGAGTTCGTCGCGATCGAAGGCCTCGTGTTCGGCGGTTCCCTGGACCTCGACGAAGCGACCGGAGCCGGTCATCACGACGTTCATGTCGGTGTCTGCCCGGACGTCCTCCTCGTAGGGAAGGTCGAGCATGGCCACGCCACCGACGATGCCTACCGACACCGCCGCGACCGAGTCGCTTAGGGCGTGCTGGGCGATGACACCCGTGCCGACGAGGCGCGTGATGGCGTCGTGCAACGCGACGTAGCCGCCGCAGATCGACGCGGTCCTCGTACCGCCGTCTGCCTGCAGGACGTCGCAGTCCACGAGGATCTGCACGTCGGGCAGCAGCTCCAGTTGCGTCACGCTGCGAAGCGAGCGACCGATCAGTCGCTGGATCTCTTGCGTGCGACCGGACTGCTTACCCTTCGCGGCCTCGCGATTCGCGCGATCGGGAGTCGAGCCGGGCAACATCGAGTACTCGGCGCTCACCCACCCGCGACCTTTGCCCTTCAACCAACGAGGCACGTCGTAGTCCACCGACGCCGTACAGAGCACCCGGGTGCGACCGAAACTCACGAGCACCGAACCCGCGGCCATCTCGGTGAAATCACGTTCGAAGTTCAGAGGCCGGGCCTCGTCGAACGCGCGGCCGTCGGCGCGAAGTACTGACATATCTCTCCTAAGTTCAGACGATGAGTGCGTGCTAACGGTAGTGGAGAATCGTCCTTGGGCTGCCGTCTAGAAGTAGATCGTGGCTTTGGCGCGTTCGACGACGTCATCGATGTCGTCGCTCCACGCGCCGGTGGAGAGGTATTTCCAACCGTCGTCCGCGATGATCGTGACGATCGTCGCGGCGTCAGCGTCGTCGATCGTCGCGGCGCACTTCACCGCGCCCGCCATCGCGGCGCCCGAGGAGAGTCCGACGAAGAGCCCCACCTCCGTGAGACGGCGCGTCCATTCGATCGACTCGCGGGGACGCACGATGACCTTGCGATCGAGGAGGTGCTCGCCGTCGTTGTCGGTGAAGATCGGCGGGACGTACCCGTCATCCAGACTGCGCAGTCCATCCACCATTTCGCCACTCGGTGGTTCGACGGCCCAGATCTGGACCTCGGGGCGATGTTCTTTCAGATACTTGCCGACGCCCATCAGCGTGCCCGACGTACCGAGTCCTGCGACGAAGTGCGTGATCTCGGGGACGTCGGCCAAGATCTCAGGACCGGTCGTCTTGTAGTGGATGAGTGGATTCGCCGGGTTGGCGTACTGATAGAGAAACACCCACTGCGGGTTCGCCTCGCTGAGCGACTGCGCGAGTCGCACGGCTCCGTTCGAACCTTCACTTCCTGGCGAATCGATGATCTCTGCTCCGAAGGCGAGCAAGAGTTGGCGCCGTTCGGGTGACACGTTCGTTGGCAGGACCACCTTCAAGTGGTAGCCACGCAGTCGACACACCATGGCGAGAGCGATGCCGGTGTTGCCCGAGGAGGGTTCGATAAGCGTTTGGCCGGCCCGTCCAGGGATGAGTCGACCTTCCAGTTCCGCGGCCTCGATCAGCGACAACGCGACACGGTCCTTTACGGAGCCGGCGGGGTTGTGACCTTCAAGTTTCGCCAGAATCGCGACGTTAGGTTTTGGTGAAAGGGCGCTGACGTCGACGACCGGCGTGTTGCCAATCAGTTCGAGAACGGATTCGTAGCGCGGCACTACCAAACGCCGCCCGCGACAGCGGGCAGAAGGGTGATCTCATCGTTATTGGTGACCGACGCTTCGACGCCACCGAGGTAGCGAACGTCGTCGTCGTTGACGTAGACGTTGAGGAATCGGTGCAGGGTCCCGTCCTCATTGAGGAGCTGGCCCTTGATGGCGGGGTACGTCGTGGTGAGCTTGAGGAGCACTTCGCCCAC
>DASZIH010000077.1:0-34932 GCA_035949355.1 Acidimicrobiales bacterium | reverse complement strand
GTAAGGTTCTACGAGCCATGGGATCACTAATTAAGAAGCGCCGTAAGCGCATGCGCAAGAAGAAGCACAAGAAGATGCTGAAGCGAACCCGCTTCCAGCGTCGCGCCGCCGGCAAATAACTCGACCTACGCCCCCGTTGGCGTAGTGATGGTCTGGCGAAACTGAACGACACCCTCGGGACCCAACGCGTCCCAGGTCTCGACCCCGTGCTCGAGGTGGCCCTCGACGAAGAGTGTCGAACCCGACCCCGCGAGGTGGACCCGGTTCCCGAGCGTCGCGCCCAGCCAGTCCATGGTCTCGGCCAATCGGGGCTCGACGAGGCGCGCCGCCGCTTCGAGGTGGTTTCGCCCGTCGGGCCTCTTTCCGTCGGCGACGAGTTGGTCGTAGGCCTCGTAGCACTGGCGGGTATTGACGCCAAAGCCGAGGAGCACCAACGTCACCTCGCGCGCTTCGTACGGCAACGCCGTGAGGCGCTCGCCCACGCCCTCCACCAGCGCGCGACCGCCCATCTGACAAAAGGGCACGTCACCGCCGAGCGAGAGTGCCGCGGCAGCGTCGACGCCCCCGGCCCAGCGAAGGATCGCCGCGGCGTCGGCGCTGCCGCCGCCGAGCCCGCCGCCGGGTGGGATGACCTTGTGCAACGTCACGCCGGCACGACGCTCGACCAAGCGCAGCGCGCGCGTGACGAGGTTGTGCTCGTCGAGGGGAACCGCGGAGAAGGGTCCCTCGAGACGTAGGTAGTCGTCCCCTTCGTCGACGTCGAGTCGATCGGCGAAGTCGAGCGTCATCATCTCAGAACGCAACTCGTGGTAGCCGTCGTCGCGCCGGCGCGTGACCTCGAGGTACCACGTCAACTTCGCCGGGGCGAGCAGTTCGCTCACCGCGCCGCCACCAAGGCCGCGAACTCCTCCAACGTCAGTTCCTCGGGACGACGGGTCTCGGCGACCCCGGAGCGCTCGAAGACACCCTCGCTCGTCCAGGCGGCGAGCGAACGGCGCAGCATCTTGCGCCGTTGGCCAAAAGCCGTGCGAATGACGGAGAAGAGCTCGTCTTCACTGACGAGAGCGGGATCGACGCGCACCTGGTCGCGGCGTACGAGCGAGACCAGGACCGAGTCCACGTTGGGCTTGGGCACGAAGACCGACGGTGAGACCTTGCCGACGACCTTGG
This sequence comes from Acidimicrobiales bacterium, assembly GCA_035949355.1. GTDB lineage: Bacteria > Actinomycetota > Acidimicrobiia > Acidimicrobiales > RAAP-2 > RAAP-2. The sequence continues at coordinate 33,762 of DASZIH010000077.1, read as the reverse complement.
CGTCGGCGAAGTACTGCACGCGCAGTGACACCGCGCCGTACGCTTCGTCGCCGGCGTGCGCGGCCATCCGCTCACCCACTTCCTTTTGCACCATGACGAGCAGTCGACGAATGAGCGGCTGACTCTCGAGCAGGTGCAAGACGAGCGGCGTCGCCACGTTGTAGGGAAGGTTCGCCACGACGACGGCTGGTTCGCCGCCGAGTATCTCTTCGTAGTCGGCGTGCAGCGCGTCGACGTGATGGACGCGCACGCCGTTCGGCTCGACGACCGAGCGCAAGGGATCGATGAGATAGCGATCGACCTCAATGGCGCGCACCGTCGCGCCGGTCTCGACGAGGGCGAGGGTCAGTGACCCGAGTCCCGCGCCGATCTCGAGCACCTGATCACCGGGGCCGACGCCCGCCAGGCGCGCGATACGCCGCACGGTGTTGGGGTCCACCACGAAGTTCTGGCCGAGTGCTCTCGAGGGTTTCAGTCCGTGTTCGTGGAGCAGCGCGACGAGCTCGCTACGCGTATGGGTCACCAAGAGACTTTGACACTAATTACACCTTGAGAGAGTGGCGCCAGTTGCGCGAACTGCGTCTCGTTGAGATCGACGACACGATTGGCGCCCTGACCCTCTCGGTCGGTGATGACGCACGTGATCGATTTCCCGGTGTCGAGATCCGTCACGGTGATCCTCGTGCCCTTGGGCAAGTACCACGTCGCGCACCGACCGGGCACGTAGTTGTACCAGGTGGCCACGCCGATCTTGAAGCCGGTGCCGTTGATGACGACGGCCGTCGCCTTCACGGGCGACCGCTTGACGGGGGGCGCCGGGCGGTGCGTACTCACGTGGACCGTGACCTCGTCGTGCCAGCGCACCCTGGTACCGGGCGCCGGCGATTGGCTCAAAGCCACCGTCCAGGTGCTGTTCGTACTCCCTGGTCCGACGGTCTTAAAGTAGAGCTGAGCGCGGCGCATCGCGGCGTAGACCTCGGCCTTGGTGAGACCCGTCAGGCGCGGCACCGCTCGGGGGCCGCGCGGCGACCGGTTGGTGACCGTCAACGTCGCCTGCGCGTGCCACGCGATGACGGCGCCGGGACGCGGTGACTGGGACGTCACGGCCGCCCAATGATCGTTCGCGCTCCCCGGTCCTCTCGTTTGGAAGTAGAGTCCGTCGCGGCGCATGATCCGGTACACCTGCACTCGACTGCGCCCGACGAGGTTCGGCATGCGAATCGGGGCGTGCTTCGTTGCGGCGCCGACTGTGCCCGGCGTGAGAAGTACCAAAGAGGTGGCCAACCCGGCCAACGTGGTACGAAGTAACCGCGAGCGCCGAAGCGCCACGCGTCGTGTAGTACTCAGCTATCCGTCCTCCGCCAGGACTGCGGGACTTTTCGATGAATCCCGCCCCGTAACGCTAGGAGAGGGCGGCGATTTAGGCAACTCGCCCTAAAAATCCATAAAAATACTGGGTTTCTAGTGTGTCCGCCCTGGCAAACGGAAAAGCCGCGCCGAGTTCGCGGCGGTGGCACTCTTCACGAGTTCAACGTCCTCGTCACGCAGTTGCGCGACGAACGCACCGACGACCGAGACGAAGGCGGGCTCGTTCGTTCGACCGCGGTAAGGCACGGGCGCGAGAAACGGACTGTCGGTCTCGACGTGCAGGCGCTCCAACGGGACGAGTTTCGTCGCTTCGCGCAACGACGCGGCGTTCTTGAACGTCACGACGCCGGAGATCGAGACGTCGCACCCGAGATCGAGACAGGCCTCGGCGTCGTCAGGTGTGCCCGTGAAACAGTGGATGACGGTTCGTGCGGGCACGCCCTCACTCGTCAAGATGGCGAAGAGGTCGTCGAAGGCGTCGCGGGCGTGCACGACGAGCGCCAGGTCAAGTTCGTGCGCGAGTGCGATCTGAGCTGAAAAGGCCTGTCGTTGCTGGGTTCTGGGCGAATGCTCGTAGAAATAATCGAGACCGCACTCGCCAATTCCCACGAGCCGTTCGTGACCGTTTCGTGCCAGTGTCGCGACCGGCTCGAGGTCGTCCTTCGCGTCGTGCGGATGCAGCCCGACCGTGGCGTAGATCTCGACGGAGCTCTGGACGTCCGTGATCGTGAGCGCCTGGGCGGAACTTACGGCGTCGGTGCCGACGACGACGACGCGCTCGACGCCCGCGGCGTACGCGCGTTCGAGGGTGTCGGTGACGTCGACGCGTTGCTCATCGCTTGACGAACGAATGGTGTCCTGCAAGTGGCAGTGCGCGTCGGTCCACCCACTCATTCGTCGCTCTTGATACGTGGAAAGAGTGGTTCACCCTTCGCGACTCGCCCGCCTCCGGTGCCTTCGCCCCAACGCGCGAACTGCGAGAACGGCGCCGCGCTCGGTGATCCCGTGAGGCCGATCCGTCGCCAGATCTCCTCGGCCACGCTCGGCATCGCCGGCGAGACCAGGATCGTGACCAGTCGAATGGCTTCGAGTGCGTCACCCATGACGGCGTCGACCTCGTCGCCCGGCTCCATCTTCCAGGGCGCTTTCGCCTCGAGGTAGGCGTTCGTGGCGCCGATCAACGACCACGTCGACTCCAAGGCTCGTTGGGGGGCGAACTCCTCCCACGCCGCGGCGGCTCCTTCGAGCGCGGACTCGGCCTGCGCTCGGAGGGGCGAGTCGCTCGTGGGCGCCGGCGCGACGCCGTCGCACTTCGACGTGACGACGGTGGTGACGCGCGCCACCAGATTGCCCAGATTGTTCGCGAGGTCGGTGTTGTAGCGAGCGACGATGCTCTCGAGGGAGAACTCGCCGTCGTTGCCGAGCGCCGCCTCGCGCAACAGGTAGTAGCGAAGCGGATCGACGCCGAACTCCTTCGTGAGTCCGATGGGTTCGATGTCGGTGACCTTGACGCCACCCTCGGCGGCCATGGTCTTGCCCAACTTCTCGCCCCCCACCAGGAGCCACCCGTTGACGTGGACGTGGTGCACGGGCTCGAGACCCGCCGCCATGCACATGGCCGGCCACCAGACGCAGTGGAACCGGATGATCTCCTTTCCGATCAGGTGATGCGAGTTCGGCCACCAGAGCGCGACTTCGTCGTCGTCCTGGCCGTAGCCGATCGCCGTCAGATAGTTGATCAGCGCGTCGTACCAGACGTAGAAGACGTGGCGCTCGTCCCAGGGCACGGGTACGCCCCACGTGATGGACGTTCGCGTGATGGAGATATCGCGAAGACCGCCCTTGATGAAGGCGTGGGCCTCGTTGCTCTTCGTCTCGGGCGTGATGAATCCAGGGTGCTCGGCGTAGTACTTGAGGAGTCGATCCTCGAAGGCACTCAGACGGAAGAACCAGTTCTCCTCCTCCATCTCCGTGAGTTGACTGTGATGGATCGGACACTTCCCGTCGTCACTCGCCTCGAGGGTGTAGTAGTCCTCGCAGCTCACGCAGTAGAGGCCGTTGTAGACGTCCTTGTAGATGTAGCCGTTGTCGTAGATGACCGACAGGAACTTCTGCACGGTGGTGTAGTGGCGTGGCTCGGTCGTGCGGATGAAGTCGTCGTAGCTCACGTCGAGCACGGACCACGCCTCTCGAAAGCGCTCCGAGACCTGGTCGGTCCACTCTTTGGGCGAGAAACCGTTCTTCGCCGCGGCGTCGGCCATCTTCTGGCCGTGCTCGTCGGTACCCGTGAGGAATTTGACGTCGTCGCCGGCCAAGCGGTGCCACCGAGCGAGGGCGTCCGCGTTCACCGTCGTGTACGCGGAACCCACGTGGGGGGCGTCGTTCGCGTAGTAGATGGGAGTCGTGATGTAGAAGCGGCTCATGTAGAGAGGTTAGTGAACTAGGCCGGCTCGGCTTTTCGCAGTTCGAGCGCGTGTTGGTACACGTCTCGTCGCGCGACCCCTAAGAGCGCCGCGACGTAGTCAACGGCGTCGCGGGTGGACGCGTCGCCGGCGAACTGTTCAACGAGCGCCGCGCGCACGGCGTCGTCGTCCACGTCGGGCGTGAACGCGACGCCTTCGAGGACCACGACGATCTCGCCGAGCACGTCGCGATCTTCCAACATTGCCGCGACGCCCGCGAGCGTGCCGCGAAGCACCTCTTCGTGGAGCTTGGTCATCTCTCGCGCGACGGCGACGCGTCGACCCGGGTGGAGGTCCGCGAGTTCGCGCAGAACGTTCTTCAGACGTTGGGGCGATTCGTAGAAGACAACGGTGCGCTCCTCGCGGGCCCACTGCTCGTAGAACTTGGTCCTTTCGCCCGTCTTCCTCGGTAGGAAGCCCTCCATGATGAACCGTTCGGTGGGCAGCCCGCTGATGGTGAGGGCCGCCACCACGGCGGAAGGCCCGGGCGCCGTCGTCACGACGAGTCCGGCGTCGATGACGGCCGCCACGACCCGACTGCCGGGATCCGAGATCCCGGGCGTGCCCGCGTCACTGATGAGGACGACGAGTTCACCGGCGCGAACGCGCGCGACGATCTGGGCGCACTGGGCCGCTTCGTTGTGCTGGTGCAGTGAGTGCAGTCGGCCCCGTAGAGCGATGTCGTTCGCGCTGAAGAGCGTCCTCGAATGCCGGGTGTCCTCGCAGTAGACGACGTCGGCCGTCTCGAAGAGTTCCAGGGCTCGACGAGAGAGATCGCCGAGGTTTCCGAGCGGCGTCGCGACAAGGATCAACTGGCCGGGCTTCACCTCATCCACTTCGTCTACCTCGTTTGGCTCGCGTCAGGCTTTACCTAGTAACATTGTCACCTATGTCAAAGCGGACCGTGAAGCGCAAACTACGCGCCAAGAAGAAGGCCAACCACGGCAAGAAGCCGAACTGCGGTCGAGGCTAGGGCCTCAACCGAGTTTTCCGTCCCACGCGCAGTCCCGTTGTCTCAATAACGCGGCCAGTGGCGTGGGTCGGTCGCTGATCAGGCCATCGACGCCCCTCTCGAGGAGTCGCGTCATCTCGTCAACGTCGTTGATCGTCCAGACGTGTACGGCCACGTCCGCCGCGTGCGCCGCCGCCACGAACGCCTCCGTCACCACGTCGACGTCACCGAACGTGGCGGGCACCTGGAACGCCGCGACCGGTGGGATCACCGGCGTGCCTTCCAGAAGAGAGAAGTAGAAGACGGCGGTCTCGTTGGTGGCCGCCGACGTGGCGACGTCCGGCGCCAAGGAGCGAAAGCGCTGGATCGCCTCGTCGTGAAAGGACGCGACGATCACCGAGTCCGTGAGCTCGAGGCGTTTGAGTTCGTCGAAGAGCAGGGCCTCGTAGGGCTCGACCTCGGGACTCGTGCGCTTCAGGTCGAGGTTGAGGAGCACGCCCGGGAACGCGGTCGCGACCTCTTCGAGCGTCGCGACGCCGTAGCGACGATCGCTCGGAGCACGTCCTCGCAGCAGGTACTCCTCGGGGGCACGCCCGGGCGTGACGACGTCGCCGTCGATCCACCGGTACGCGTTGTCCATCTCGGAGAGTTGCGCGTAGGAGAGCTGAGCGATCTCGCCCTCGTGATTCGTGGTGCGATCAACTGTCGCGTCGTGACAGACGACGAGGCGGCGATCCTTGGTCGCGTGCACGTCCAACTCGATCGCGGTCGCGCCTACCTCGAGGGCGTGGTCGATCGCCGCCAACGTCGACGAGGGTCCTTCGAACGAACCGCCCTGGTGCGCGAAGGCGACGACCCGACGCGACGTCCACTGGCTCATTTCGCGGGTAGGCCCTGCGGGTAGAGCTTCACGCGCATGCGGTGCTCGAGGTAGAAGGCGAGTCCCGGCACGAAGCCCGCGAAGAGCATCAGGGCGAGGTAGCCGATGTTCAAGCGGAACTTCGTCACGAGGTTGAAGCACATGACCATGTAGATCGGATAGAGGAGGATGCCGTGACCGATGCCCACGACGTCCACGAAGAGATGGATCTGCTTCCAAAAGGAGAGATCCACGGAGTGCAACAGCAGCGTCACGAAGAGGATGAGGAGCGTGGTGCCCGTCACGAACGACAGCGCTCGATAACGCCGAAACGTGGCGTCCACTAGTGGCCCCAGAGGCGCTTTTTTGGCACGTGCGACAGTTTCGCCAGGTGGTCGTTGTACGCCGAGAGCTCGGGGTCTTCCTGCTCGATGATGGCCGCTCTCGCGGCGCGGGCCTCGGCGCGCATCGTCTCTTCGTACTCCTGGCGTTCCTTCTCCTGGGATTCTGTTGGCTTTTCGATGTTCAACAACGCGTACCAACCGAGAACACCTAGAACCGCGATGACGGGCCACTCGATGGAGTAGAGAAAACTCAAGGAGTTTCCCTGCACCGCGCGACCGACCTGCCACCACCCCGCGACAGCTGAGATTGTCACCCACACGATGACCGCAAGGTGCAAGGCGAGTGCTCGACGAGAGAAATACTTGGAGCGCACCGAGCCATCCTACAGAGCCCGACTCCACTTCCAGGAGGGCTCGTAAGATGGACCAGTGCCCGCGATGACGAATCCGCCGTTTTCTTGGCATCATCTCAACCAGTGGGACTTGGGCGTCGTTCCGATCCTGCTCTTGCTGATCGCGGGCGCCCTCTACGCGCGCGGCGTGTCGCGCGCGTCGGCGTGGCCACGGGTTCGCTCCGTCTGTTTCGGGCTCGGACTGCTCGTGACCTTCATCGCCACCCAGTCCTTCATCGGTGTCTACGACATGGAGTACTTCAGCGATCACATGGTGCAACACCTCATGTTGATCATGGTCGCGGCTCCCCTCTTCGCTCTCAGCGCGCCGCTCGATCTCGCGTACGAAGCGGGTAACGCGACCATTCGACGGTGGCTGGACAGCCCCCTCATGGCCCGCGTGACGCATCCGCTCTTTGCCTTCATCCTCTACTTCGTCTTCATCCCGTTGACCCACTTGACGGGATTCATGAACTTGATGATGCGTCACGAGTGGGTCCACAACCTCGAACACATCGGCTTCCTCGTCGTTGGCTACCTCTTCTTTCGCGTGGCCTTCGGACTGGAGCGTGGTTTCAAACTTCATCCCGGTCTCCGACTCGTCTACGTGATGGCCGCCGTGCCCGTGGACACCTTCACCGGACTCGTGCTCGGGATGTCGTCACGCATTCCCTTCTCGGCGTACCGCGCGATGGCGCCCACCGGCTCGACGAGCGCGTGGCAACTCTCCAACATCAAGTTGGGCGGTGGGATCATGTGGATCGGCGGCGACGCGCTCATGCTGCTCGCGTGCATACCGATCGCCGTCATGTGGGTGAAGTGGGAGACGGTTCGCACCAAAGAGCTCGACGCCATCCTCGACGCGCAGGGCCTCTAGCGCTAGAGAAGACCCGCTTCGATCCCCAGCTCTTCGAGGTCGGCTTCGGGTCGGGCGCCAAGGTGGGTGATGACCTCGCCGGCGCAGAGCGAACCCAGTTCCGCCGCTTCGACCGGATCGGCGCCGAGCGCGAGTCCGTAGAGGAACCCCGACGCGAACATGTCGCCAGCACCGTTCTGATCGACGACGTGTTCGACCTCGGCTGCGGGCACGCTCACCACGCCCGACACCGTCGCGACGTCGGCCCCCGCCGGTCCGCGCGTGACGACCGCGAGGACTCCGATCTCCTCGAGAGCGGCGAAGGCCTGTTCTAGATGCTCGAACTGGAAGAGCGCGAGGATCTCGGTCTCGTTCGCGAGTAACACGTCGACGTCGGTGGTGACGAGGTCGAGGAAGTCGCGGCGATGCCGATCGACGCAGAACATGTCCGACAGCGACAGCGCGACCATCGAGTCGTAGTCGTGGGCGAAGTTGACGACCTTGTGGATCGCCTCCTTGGCCGGCGGCAGGTCGAACAGGTAGCCCTCGACGTAGGTGATCTCGGAGCGCGCGATCAGATCTTCCTTGATATCACTGACGTTCAGCTTGTTCGAGGCCCCGAGGTAAGTGGCCATCGTGCGCTGGGCGTCGCTCGTGATGAACACGTGACAGCGTCCGGTGGCGCCTTCGCCCGGTTTCGCGACGGCCAGATCGAGTTCGACGCCCATCGATTTGAGGTCGTGACGGAAACGCTCGCCGAACTCGTCGTCCGCGACCTTTCCTATGTACCCGCACGTCCCGCCTAGTGCGGCGACGCCGGCGATCGAGTTCGCCACCGATCCCCCGGACATCTGAATGGTCGGGCCCATGGCGTTGTAGAAGACGTCGAGTTGGTCCTCGTCGATGAGCGACATCGCGGCCTTCACGAGGCCGAGCGTGCGAAAGACCTCGTGTTCGTCTTCGGTGATGATGTCGAGCATGGCGTTGCCGATGCCGGTCACCGCGAGCCGATGCGGGCCCGGCTTCATGCGGAGAGAAACGGGCGTAGGGGGAGATGTCACTTAGCGAGCGTAGACAACTTGGACCTAAGGTATCGACACATGAGTCCATCTTCCAACCCCTATCGCCTCGCCCGAAGTGTCGTCCCCTCGGCCTACCGGGTCTTTCTCACCCCTGACCTCGAGGCCTTCACGTTCTCGGGCCGCGTCGAGATCGACGTCGACATCCACGAATCCGTGAGCACTTTGACGCTGAACGCCGTGGACCTCGAACTCGGCGCCGCCACCGTCAGCGCGGACGGCACGAGCTACCGCTCGCAAGAACATCACCTCGACGAGACCTACGAGACAGCGACCTTCGCGTTCGACCGCGACCTGCCCGTGGGACCGGCGGTCGTGGAGATCGCCTTCGACGGGATCTTGAACGACCAGTTGCACGGCTTCTACCGTTCGACGTACACCGACGACCAAGGTGTCGACCACACGATCGCCACGACGCAGTTCGAGAACACCGACGCACGCCGGGCCTTCCCCTGCTGGGACGAGCCGGCGTTCAAGGCGACCTACCAGATCAATCTCACGATCCCGAGCCACCTCGCGGCGTACTCGAACTCACCCGTGAGCGCCGACACCGATCTCGGCAACGGTCAGCGCACCGTGAGCTTCAGCCCGACCATGAAGATGTCGACGTACCTCGTCGCCTTCATCGTCGGACCTTTCGAGGAGACGGCGACGCTCGACGTCGACGGCGTGCCGCTGCGCATCGTCTTTCCCGTGGGCAAGGGCCACCTCACCGAACTCGCTCTCGAGTCCGGCGCCTTCGCCCTGCGCTTCTTCACCAAGTACTTCAACATCGACTACCCCGGCGAAAAGCTCGACATGGCGGCCATTCCCGACTTCGCCGCCGGCGCAATGGAGAACTTGGGCCTCATCACGTACCGCATGGCCGACCTGCTCATCGACCCGAAGGAAGCGTCGCTGGCCGAGATGCAGCGCATCGCCGAGGTCGTCGCGCACGAGATCGCGCACATGTGGTTCGGCGACCTCGTCACCATGGAGTGGTGGCAGGGCATCTGGCTCAACGAGGCCTTCGCCACGTTCATGCAGATCCTCTGCACGAACGAATTCCGTCCGCAGTGGAAGATGTGGGTCAGCTTCGGTGTCGACCGTGACGCCGCGCTGCAAATCGACGGCCTGCACTCCACGCGACCGATCGAGTACGAAGTCGTCTCGCCCGACGACACGCGCGGCATGTTCGACCTACTCACCTACGAGAAGGGTGGCTCGGTCCTTCGCATGCTCGAGCAGTACCTGGGCGCCGACACCTTTCGCGACGGCATCCGCCACTACCTGACCAAGCACAGCTACGCCAACACGGTGACGAACGACCTCTGGGACGCCCTCGAGGAGATCTCGAAGCAGCCCGTTCGCGACGTCATGAACACGTGGATCCTCCAAGGCGGTCACCCGCTCGTGACGCTCGCCAACGGCGAACTCACCCAGCAGCCCTTCGCCTACGGCAAGGCCAAGGGTCCGAGCGCGATCGGCACCTCGTGGATGGTGCCGGTACTCACGCGCTCGCTCACGGGCGGCGAACCGAGTCGTCACCTCCTCGTTGACGAGCCCCTCAACGTGAGTGACGCGGCGCCCGTCGTCCTCAACGCCGGCGGATCGGGCGTCTTTCGTTCTCGCTACGGCAACGCCGAACTGGCGGCGATCGCCGAGCACATCGACGAGCTCGAAGAGCTCGAGCGCGCGACGTTCATCGCCGACGGTTGGGCTTCGCTCTTCGCCGGTCAGATCAGCTGGAACGACTTCCTCTCGATCGCCCAAGGACTCGGGGACCAGGACGAGCCCACGCCGTGGGGAACGGTCGCGAGCGCCGTCGACTACGTCGATCGCGCCCTCGACGACACGCAGCACGACGCCTTCGTCCAACAGGTCCGCGACCTCTTCGAACCGCAGTTCGCCCGACTCGGTTGGGACGCCCAGCCCGGTGAGAGTGAGCTCACGCCCCAGGTTCGAGCGGTCGTACTGAGCGTGCTCGGCACGGTCGGCGCCAACGAGTCCATCCAGGCCGAAGCGGTTCGCCGTTTTGAAGCGAACGACCTCGACGGTAACCTCGCGAACGCGATCCTGCGCGTCGTCGCTCGCCAGAATCGTCCCGGTGACTACGAGACCTTCCTCGAGCGCTACCGTCACGCCGCGACGCCCCAGGACGCGCAGCGCTACCTGTGGCGCGGCATCCCGGAGTTCCCCGACGAAAAAGTCGCCCTCGACGCGGCGGAGAAGTGCTTCAGCGAGTTCCGCAACCAAGACGCGGCGATCGTCCTCGCGCTCTTGTCGCGCAACGTCGTCTCCGGTCCCGCCGTGTGGCGGTACATGACCACTCGTTGGGACGAGGCGATGGAGAAGTTCCCCCAGAACTCGCACTCGCGTCTCGCCCTCGGCGTACCGACGTTCATCCGCGACGAGGCTCTCGCCGACGAGGTCGAGAAGTTTCACACCGAGCACCCCGTCTACGGCGGACAGCGCACGGTCGAACAAGACCTCGAACGCATGCGCGTCGGGCTCGTCTTCGCGGCGGCAATGCGCGATCAGTTCTAGGACCCCCGCGTGAACGTCGGCGCGTTCCTGGGTATCTTCGCGGTGATGTTCGTCCTGGAGCTGCCGGATAAGACCATGATCGCGACAATCGTCATGAGTACGCGCGCGCGACCCTGGTCCATCGTGATCGGCGCGTCGTTGGGTTTCATCGTGCAGATGGGACTCGCCGTCGCGGCCGGCGGGTTGTTGACCCTGCTCCCCGCGCACGTGAAGGACGTCATCGTCGCACTGTTATTCCTCGGCGGCGGCGCGTACCTCCTCTTCTCGCGCGAATCCGAAGCGGAGGAGGCGGGTCGTCGTGAAGCGTCGAGCGAGCACGCCGCGACCAGACTCAAGGAGATCGTGACGGCTTTTACCGTCATCTTCGTCGCCGAATTCGGCGACCTCACGCAGATCCAGGCGGCGAACTTCACGGTGAAGACCCATCAGCCCCTCGAGGTCTTCCTCGCCGGGTCGCTCGCGATGATCACCGTGTCGTTCGTGGGCGCCTTCGGTGGACAGCAACTCCAGCGGATCGTCCCGCTCAAGTGGATCCGGCGCGGGGGTGGACTCATCTTCACCGGATTGGGTATCTACACCTTGGTCTCACTGGCGAGATCGTGAGTCGCCGCGACGAGCTGTTGGACTTGGCCGAAGCCGCCAAGGGATTCATGCCGACCAACGAAGGACGAGCCCTCTACGAGGCAGCCCTCGACTACGGCCGTCGAGTCCCGGGCGGCACCTGGCTCGAAGTGGGCGCCTGGTGCGGCAAGTCCGCGCTCTACCTCGGTAACGCCGCCGAAGCGACTCGTAGCGTGCTCTACTCGCTCGATCATCACCACGGCAGCGAAGAGAACCAGGAGGGTTGGGAGCACTTCGACCCCACCCTCGTCGACCCCGAGGACGGACGTCTCAACACGCTGCCGAGCTGGCAGCGGACGATCGCTACCGCGCGACTCGAAGAGACGGTCGTTGGACTCGTGGGCCACTCGACGGTGGTCGCGAGCCACTTCGCCCAACCCCTCGACGTCCTCTTTATCGACGGTGGTCACGCGCGCGACGTCGCGTGGGCCGACTACGAGGCCTGGTCACCCAAGGTGATCATGGGAGGACTACTTCTCATCCACGACGTCTTCGCTGACCCTCGTGACGGCGGTCAGCCGCCCTACGAGATCTATCTCGCCGCGCTCGACAGTGAGCGGTTCATCGAACGAAGCGCTGAAGGATCGTTGCGGGTCCTCTCGCGCGTTCACTAGTGAAGCAGTGGACAGCCCGGTTCGGCGAGGTCGAGGGGCGACGGGAGTTCGTCGTGGCGAAAGATGCCCGCCGCGTTGGACGACGAGCTGAGGGCGTCCGCAGCTAAGAGCACGGCCGCGGCGGTGTACGACGTCACCTCGCGGTCCGGGTAGGTCACGCGGTCGGGGTACGCGATGCCCGTCCAGTAGGCGCCGTCGTCTCGGCGATGAAGCCGCGTGTAGCTGAAGAGGTCGAGCGCCTTCGTCGTGTGGCCGAGCGCGTCGAGGGTGAGCACGCACTCGGCCGTCTCCGCCGCCGTCACCCAGTCGTTGGTCGACACGCAGCGCACGCCGAGTCCGTCCATCACGTGGCGTTCCCATCCGTCGTCGATGCGCTTCTCGCCGGCGACGCCACGCAGCGCCCCGGAGAAGATCGGGTAGTACCAGTCCATCGCGAACTCGTTCTTGGGCGCGAAGGCGCCGGGATGATGCGCTACCGCGTGGCCCAGGCGACCGGCCGCGAGTTCCCACTCGGGCTTCGAATGGTCCAGGCGCTCGGCTAACGCCACGGCGCAGCACAGCGCGTGAAAGATCGACGACGACCCTGTCAAGAGCGCGTACGACTCCGGTCGACCCTGCGCGTCGAGGGACCAGCGGATCGTGCCGTCCGCCAGTTGCCAGCGCAGCACGAACGTAAGGGCTCGTTCGACGACGGGCCACAGCTCGCGCGCGAAGTCCACGTCCCCGGTCGCGAGGACGTAGTGGTAGAGGCCCGCCGCCACGTAGGCGCAGACGTTCGTGTCGAGGCGCGTGTCCTTCACGCGATTGCCAACGTAGTAGTTGAACCAGCTCCCGTCGCCGAGCTGGGTCGCTTCGAGCCAGCGATACGCCGCGCGCGCTTCGCGCTCGTAGCCGCTGATGGTGAGCGCCATCGCGACCTCGACGTGATTCCACGGGTCGCTGTGTCCGCCGTCGAACCAGGGGATCTGTCCGCTGTCCAGTTGCAACGACGCGAGGTGACCCGCCGTCGTCGCCAACTCCTCGCTGGTGATGACCCCGGGAACGCCGCCCAACGAGCTGGTCGTTGAGCTCATCGTGGTTTGCGCAGGTAGACCACGACGGATTTGCCCATGAGCGGCGAGAGCACCCGCTCGGCGTAGCGCGTCGCGCGTGGCTTCTTCATGATGTCCCACACGAGCAGTTGGTGGTAGCGCTTGACGAGTCGGTGCTCGTCGTTGGTCGTGCCGACGAAGCACTTCAACCACCAGTAGGGACTGTGCAGCCCGTGGGCGTAGTGGTGTCGTGTCACGACGAGTCCCGTCGAGGCGAGTCGTTCGTTGAGCACCGATCGACGGTAGATGCGGATGTGGCCGCCGGGCACGTTGTGGTACTCGTCCGAGAGCGCCCAGTTGATCAGTTCAGGCCCGAAGCGCGGGACGGTGATCGCCATCGTGCCGCCGGGCCGCAGAACGCGGGCCAGCTCGCGCATCGCGGCGACGTCGTCGGGAATGTGTTCGAGGACTTCGGAGCAAATGACGCGGTCGAAGGACCCGTCGGGAAACGGCAGATGCAGCGCGTCGCCTTGCACGACGTTGGCGTGCAAGGTCCCCTGGTGCAACTCCCCCGCCTCGAGCATCGCGGCGAAGGTCGCGGCGACGCCTTCCACCTCGTCGCGTCCGGCGTCAAGGGCGACGACGCTCGCGCCACGGCGCGCGGCCTCGAAGGCGTGACGGCCGAAGCCACAGCCGAGGTCGAGGACCTTGTCACCACTCTTCAGTCCCAGTTCTTCGTACTTTGCGGTGAGCATCAGTCGAACGTCATCGAGTCCGGGAGAGGACGGCCGCTCAAGATGGCGTCGTAACAGGCCGCCGTCCCTCGTGCCGTCACCTGCCAGGTGAATCGCTCCATCACCCGGCGGCGACCGGCGGCGCCCAGGCGCTCGCGTAGGTCGGCGTCGTCGAGCAACTGGCCGATCGCCGTCACCAACGCCTCGGGATTGTTCGGCTCGACCAAGAGTCCGGTTTCGCCACTCGTGCCCACGACCTCGGGTAGGGCCCCACCGGTCGTCGCGACGACCGGCACGCCACAGCTCATCGCCTCGATGGCCGGCAGCGAGAATCCTTCGTAAAGGCTCGGTACGATCGCCACTTCGGCCTCACCGTAGAGGCGCGCGAGCTCTTCGTCGCTGACGCCGGTGATGGTCGTGACGATGTCGGTGAGACCGAGGCGCTCCAGGGCCGTCGCGACGCGGCCCTTCGGCTGCGGCTGACCGATGACGATGAGGTCGATATCGCGTTCGACGCGAAGTTTCGCGATCGCTTCGAGCAGTGGCACGAGTCCCTTCATCGGGACGTCGCTGCTCGAGGTCACCATCAAGCGACCTTTCTTCTTCACGACGTCGTCGTAGGGCTTGAAGACGTCCTGGTCAACCCCGACCGGTACGACGGTGAGGCGACTGAGCGCGACGCCCATCTGGGCGTTGATGTCGATCTTGGAGTTGTGCGACACCGTCAACACGGCGGGTAGCTGCTTGACGACGCGGACCTGCATGCGAAGGAACCCGAACCACCGCCGTGTCGTGAAGCGCTGCCAGCGCGTCTCCGTGTGATCGAGCGCGATGGAACGGTCAACGGTGATGGGATGGTGCAGCGTCTCGAGGAGCGGCCATCCCTTTCGGTGGAGTTCCAAGATGCCCGGCCCCATGCACTGGTCGTCGTGCACGATGTCGAAGTCGGCGCGGCGTGAGGCCAGGATCTTCGCGATGCGCTTCGAGTACGCGAGTGGTTCTCCAAACCCTGCGCTCATCATCACCGCGAACTCGGCCACGTCGGCGAATGACGTGAACTCGCGTCGGGCCGGAATGCGAAACGGGTCAGGGTCGCGGTAGAGATCGAGTCCGCGAACGGCCGTGAAACCGACGCCCTCGTCCAGCTCGGGCCACGGGGGACCGGAAAAGACCTCGACGCTGTGCCCGAGGGTCACGAGTTCGCGCGTCAGGTGACGGGTGTACACGCCCTGGCCGCCGCAGCGCGGATTGCCCCGGTAGACGAGGAACGCCACCCGGTACTTTCCGGGTTCCGCCGGTCGGGCGGGGACGTGGACGGGCAGCGTGATCGTGCGACTCAGCGCCCAAGAGGCCTTGATGGCGGCGATGGCTTCAGTCAGCGTACGAGACACGGGACAACTTTCTTCTTGACCGGGGTCTTCCATTCTCCCCCAATTCCAGATCGTCCACAAACAACCGCTAAAACGCCGTCTACACCTTGAGTACGATGCGGTCTATGGATCTCAACTACCCCCCAGAAGCCGAGTCTTTCCGCAAGGAGATTCGTGCGTGGCTCGAGGAGAACCTGCCCCCGGGGTGGTTCGAACCGGGCTTTTCGATGACCGCCGAGGAGCGCGCGACCTTCAACGAGACCTGGACCCAAAAGCTCTTCGCGGGCGGCTGGATCTGTGCCGGTTGGCCCGTCGAGTACGGCGGCAAGGGACTCACGCTGATGGACCAGGTGGTCTTGAATGAGGAGTTCGCCAAGGCCAACACGCCCATGCGGGCCGACTTCTTCGGGGACACCTTGGTGGGCCCGACCATCCTCCAGTGGGGCACCGACGAACAGAAGAAGGAGTTCATCCCGGGCATCTTGAACGGTTCGATCGCGTGGTGCCAGGGTTTCTCCGAGCCGAACTCGGGCTCGGACCTGGCGGCCCTCAAGACGTCCGCGGTGCTCGACGGAGACGAGTGGCTGATCAACGGACAAAAGGTCTGGACGACCCAGGCCCAGCACGCGGACTACGTGTTCCTCCTCACGCGCACCGATCCCTCGGCACCGCAGCACGCGGGCATCAGTTACCTTCTCGTGCCCATGCACCAAGAGGGAGTCGACGTTCGTCCCATCACCCAGGTCGACGGCTCGGCGGAGTTCAACGAGGTCTTCTTCACGAACGCTCGCGCGCCGAAGGGCAACGTCGTCGGGGGCGTGAACAACGGCTGGAAGGTCGCCATGACGACGCTCGGCTTCGAGCGTGGCTCGTCCGCCACGACGGGCTATCGCCGCTTTCTCAAGGAGTGGGAGATGGTCGTCAAGGAGACCAAGCGTCTGAACAAGAACGACGACGCGCTCGTGCGCGACGCGCTGGTGAAGGCCTGGTCGAAAGTGAAGATCATGGAGATCAACGGCTACCGATCGCTCACCGACGCACTCAACAACACCCACAACGCGGCGTTACTCGGCGCGTGCAACAAGATGTTCTGGTCCGAGGCGCATCGGTCCTCGATGGAACTCGCGATGGACATTCTCGGGATGGAGGCGCAGATCCTCACCGGCAAGGGTCCGGTGACCGGTCCGTCGGGTGCTCCTCGTCGCGGCAGGGCCGACTACCCCGTCTCAGATCTTCAGGCCCAGTTCTTCTTCTCGCGCTCCGAAACCATCTGGGGCGGCACCGCCGAAATCCAACGCAACATCATCGGTGAGCGAGCGCTCGGACTACCGAAAGAGCCCAAGGTTCACAACGCCTAGGCGTTCTGCAGAACCGCCATATTGCGCAGCTCCTGGCGCTGTTGGACAAAGAGCCCGACGCTCGTGAGCACCGCGGCGACGGCGCCCATGAGGATGCCCACGCGCGGATTCGACCACGACACGACGAGTCCCACGAGCGGCGCGCCGATGGGCGTCGTGCCGAGGAACGCAATGCTGTACAGGCTCATCACGCGTCCGCGCATCTGTTCACTGGAGTTGAGCTGCAGTAGTGAGTTCGCGGTCGCGATCAACGCAATGGAGAAGGCGCCCGTCGGGATCATCGCGATCTCCGCCAAGGTCACCGTCGGCGCGAACGCCGCGAGGGACATGAACAGCCCGAAGCCGAGCATGATGAGGGCGAGCAGTTGGGGCGTCGGACGCGAACGTCGAGCGACGAGGAGTCCACCGATGACGGCGCCGAGTCCCATCGCCCCCATCAAGACGCCGTAGTGACCGGCCGAGTGTTCGTGAAAGGTCACGCGCGCGAGGAGGGGCAACGTGACCGTGAAGTTGTACGCGAAGGTGCCAACGACCGCGACGGCGACGATGACGTTACGCAATAGGGGATTTTTGAACGAGTACTTGAGTCCGAGTCGCAGTTGACCCTTCTCTCGGTCCACGGTGCGCATCGGCAAGAACTCCGACTTACGCATCAAGAGCAGGGCGAGGAGCACCGCGACGAAGGAGGCCGCGTTGGCGAAGAAACACGCCGCGGTCCCGACGAAGGCGATGACGCCCGCGGCGATGGCGGGTCCCACGAGTCGACCGGAGTTCATCAAGACCGAGTTCAGACTCACGGCGTTCGCGATGAGATCGCGCCCCACCATCTCCTGGACGAAGGCCTGACGCGCGGGTACGTCGAAGAGGTTCACGATGCCGAGCCCGAAGGCGACGAGGTACACACCGAGGACGGTCACGTGGTGCGTACTCACGAGGATTCCGAGTAGAAGCGCCAACAGGCCGGCCGAGGACTGCGTGAAGTACAAGATGCGGCGTTTCTCGTGGCGGTCCGCGATGAGCCCCCCGTAGGAACCGAGGAAGAGCATGGGCACGAACTGCAGCGCAATCGCGATCCCGAGGTCCACCGACGAACCCGTGATCTGCAAGACCAACCAACCCTGGGCGACGGACTGCATCCACGTCCCCGACATCGAGATCAACTGGCCTATGAAGTACAGACGAAAGTTCCGCACCCTGAGTGCCGCGAAGGTGCGCGAGTTGCCGCGGGCTCTGCTCACTCGTCCTCCAACAGCGCTTCGAGGAACGAGACGAGCTCTTCGGCCTTTCGCTGCTCAGAGGCTGAGAGTCCGAGCAGTTTGCGCTCGAGGAACTCGGTCTTGCGCTGGCGAATGGCGTTGAGCTCCTTTCGACCGAGCGGGGTCAAGCGAACGCGCGTGCAACGACGGTCGATCTCGTCCTCGAAGGTGTCGAGGAGACCCAACTGGACCATTCCTCGCACCAGTTTCGTGATGGACGGGGGTTGGACTTGTTCGGCGATCGCGAGGTCACCGAGTGACGGCCGCTCGAGCTTGTCGATCGAGGCCAGGATCGACGCCTGGGCCGGCGTGACACCACTGAGCGCTGAGTAGCGCAGCTTGCGGTTCATTCGCGTGATGGCCCGGCGTAGTCGCGCCGCGGTCTCGTTCGTGGTCATATTCATTAGTTCACCTAACTAAATAATATCATACGTAGTCGCGAACGTGACCCTCGGGGCGACTGTCGTCATGGGAACGTTACGCTCAAGTCAATCGTCGAGTCGCCAACGTGATCGACCAGTGAGGGGCGCCGTGTACAGAGTTCCATCGCAGGAAGGCAAAACGGCCGTCGTCACCGGTGCCAACAGCGGCACGGGCAAGGAGACGGCTCGTCGGCTCGCCGGGGCGGGCGCGAACGTCATCATGGCGGTACGTTCAAAGGAGAAGGGCGACGCGGCGCGTGACGAGATCCTCGCGCATCAGCCCGACGCGCAACTCGAGGTGCGTCTCGTCGACCTCGCGGACCTCACGTCGGTGAGGTCCTTCGCCGAGACCCTCATCAGCGAGCATCGCCCTCTTCACCTCCTCGTCAACAACGCGGGCGTCATGGCGCCACCCAAGCGCTTCGAGACCGTCGACGGATTCGAACTCCAGTTCGGCACCAACTTCCTCGGCCCGTTCGCCTTGACGATGCGACTGCTGCCACTTCTTCTTGCGACTGGCTCGGCGCGCGTGACGACGATGAGTAGCACCGTCGCCGGGATTGGTCGCGTTCGTTTCAACGACCCTCAGCGACGTGGTCGCTACACCCCCTACCCCGCGTACGCCCAGTCCAAACTCGCCGATCTGCTCTTTGCGCTCGAACTCGCGACGATCGCCAATCGACGAAACTGGGACCTCATGAGTAACGCCGCGCACCCCGGTTTCACGCGCACCAACCTCATGAGCGCCGGCGCGAGTCTTGGCCGTGCGAAGCCCCGTCGACAGTGGATGGGTCAAGCGAGGTTCGTCCCGTCCCAGGGCGTCGAAGAGGGTTCGGAGCCTCTGCTGTACGCCGCCGCAAGTCCCGAGGCGATTAGTGGCGCGTACTACGGGCCGAGCCGAATGTTCGGCCTCGTTGGGCCGACCACACTCGCGCGTATTCCCAGGTCGGCGCGCAGTCCCCTTCTCGGCGAGCGACTGTGGTCACTGGCGGAGCAGTTGACGAACGTCGGCTTGCCCGACGACCTGTAATGCGCTGCTACAGCGAGCGGTAACGAGGAACGTAGCCGCCGGTGCCGAGCAGCGACGAGTCCTCGGGGTCCATCGTCTCGTCGACGCCCCCGATGACCTCGGTCACCCAGGGAAGTCGGTCCATCAAGATCCGCGTCACGCCACCTTGAATGGTGTCAGTCGAGATCGCGCAACTCGAACACGCGCCCTGCAGCTGAACCTCGATGACGCCGGACTCGACGTCGCAGCGAATGAGTACGAGGTCGCCACCGTCGGCTTGAACGGAGGGACGCATCAGGTCCATCAGCGCGTTCAGCGCCGAGAGACGACTCGCCCGCTCTTGATCAGTTAGTTCCACTCGTCCAGTCTGCCGTGTAATTCGGTTACCGTGCCCTCAAACGTCGAGTTACTACGATGTCCTGGTGATCAAAGAATCTTCAAATCTGAGCGCCCACGACATCGACCTCTCACCAACGGAGTTTTGGCTCAAACCACTGAGCGAAAGGGAAGAGGCCTTCCGCGTCCTTCGGCGTGAACGACCTATCAGCCGCTACATCACTCCGCGACTACCGGGCTCGACGCTCGAGCTCGCGCCCAACGAGGGCTACTACGCCCTGACCCGTCACGCCGACATCGCCGAAGCGTCGCGCCGACCCGAGGTCTTCATCTCGGCGCCCGGCGCCGTGTCGATGATCGACTTGCCGCTCGAGATCGTCGAATACTTCTCGGGCATGATCTCGACGGACAATCCCAAGCACGCCCGACTGCGAAGGATCGTTTCGAGGGCCTTCAGCCCGAAGAACGTCCGCGGTGTCGAAGAGTCCGTCGAGCGCGTGGCGGACAGCGTCATCAATCGAGCCCGCGAAGAGGGAACGGGCGATTTCATCACCGACATCGCGGCGCCCTTCCCCCTCGAGATCATCTGCTCGATGATGGGCGTACCCGAGAGCGAGTACGCGACAGTCCTACGGTGCTCGAACGTCATCCTCTCGATGGGTGATTCAGAGTTCATTCCCGAAGGCAGCGACCCGGTGATTGCCTTCATCGAATCCGGAGCGACCTTGACCGGCATCATGGACGAACTCGCCAAGTACCGCATCGACCAGCCGATCGACGACATCACCAGTGCGCTGGTCAACGCGGAGATCGAGTCCGAGAAGTTGACCCAACAGGAGCTGGCTTCGTTCTTCGTGTTGCTCGTGACCGCGGGTAACGAAACCACGCGCACGGCGCTCGCCCACTCGCTCATCGCCTTCGACGACTACCCCGATCAGAAGCAATTGCTGATCGACGACTTCGAAGGACACGTGAAGACCGCGGCGGACGAGATCGTGCGTTGGACGACACCCATCACGTGGATGCGTCGGACCCTCGCCTGCGACTACACCCTGTCGGGTTTCGATCTGAAGAAGGACGACAAGGTCATCTTGTTCTACAACTCGGCCAACCGAGACGAAGACGTCTTCGACGACCCGTACACGTTTGACGTTGCGCGAACGCCGAACGACCACTTCGGCTTTGGTGCGCCCGGCCCCCACTTCTGTCTCGGCTCACACTTGGCGCGCCGCGAAATCACCGTGATGTGGCGCGAACTTCTTTCGCGCACGCCCACCATCCACCACACGGGACCCCCCGTGCAGCTGGCGTCGAGCTTCGTGAACGGGATCAAGCACCTCACCTACGACTTCTAGGACTTTCGCGCCGCCTGGGCCTCGTCGAATACTCGCAGCGCCCGAGGTCCCCAGACCGTGCCCGGCCCCCCGTTCATGGAGATCGCGACACCGATTGCTTCGCCGAGTTGCTGGCGCGTGACGCCCGCGCGCAACGCGCCGCGAGTGTGCGCCACGATGCACCCGTCGCACTCTCGAGTGATCGCGATGACGACGGCCATTAACTCCTTCATTGCCACCGTCAGCTCGCCTTCGGCCATCGCGGCCGTCGACATCGTCACGTAACTCTTCATGACGTCGGGGATCAACTCGTGCAGCTCGAGTGACGGCTGTCGAAGTTCTTCTCGAATTCGTTCCATGCTCTCCATAGTCACCTCCAGATGTGAGCGTAGTGACTCAGGAGGAAACGAGACGACGCCGACGCTTGGCATTCGTAAGATATTACGGTGAGCGCCATCGACGAACTCCTAACGCATAATCGCTCGTACGTGAAAACGCACGGACACCGCGAACTGCCCACTGCTCCACGTCTGCGCCTCGCGGTCCTCACGTGCATGGACTCGCGACTCGACCTCTTTGGTGCACTCGGTCTCGACCTCGGTGAGGTGCACCTCGTTCGAAACGCTGGTGGCATCGCGACGGACGACGCCGTACGGTCCTTGTTGCTCAGCCAGCGACTGCTCGGCACGCAGGCGGTGATGGTCATCCACCACACTCGATGCGGCCTCGAGACCTTCGACGAGGAGACGCTGATGGAGGAGATCGAGACCACCCTCGGTGCTCGTCCACCCTTTCGTCTCGGCGCCTACCAAGACGTCGATGCGGACGTTCGCTCGACGGTCGGATCCCTACGTTCGAGCCCCTTTGTCGACGACACCGAGATACGGGGCTTCGTCTTCGACGTCGACGACGGAGAGCTCCGCGAGGTCGTCGTCTAGGCAGTTTCTTGGCACCAACGAGGCTGTCACGCTTGGCGAGCCGGTTCCCACCGTGGCGGATCTGCCATTGTCGATGCGACCCTGCTAGTCCGTCGCGTTCGGTTGACCTTGACCTTGAGTGATGAAGTTCTTCAGGCTCTCGTTCATGTAGAAGCCCCAGGCGTTCGAACACGCGTCGAAGCACTCGTAGCCGGGGACCAGTCCCACGTGAGTGAAGCGAACGTTGGTCGCACCATCCACCTCCGACACGTCGAACGTGATCTCGGTGCCGTTCCACTCGGCTTTGTCCGCCACGAAATTCAAGGAACTGTCCACCACCAGCCAGACGACCTTCTTGTCGGGAACGAGCTCCGTGATCTTCTGCTTTGAGTAGTGGATGTCCTCGTACCGGTACGTGAACTCGTCACCGAGATGGTCCGTACTGCCTTCGATGTCTCCCGACCACCAACCTCGGACGTTGTTGATGGCGGCGAAGACCTCGGCCGGCGTTTGTGCGACCGTGAAGGTCGTGGTGAAATTCTGGTCAGTCATTGTTCTCTCTACTTTCTCGCTGTCTACTTTCTTTCGCGATGTCTTCCGATGACGTCGACGCTTCGGCGATCTGTTGGATGATCTTGAGACGCCGATCCCACTGCAGTGAAAGCTTCTCCATCCACTTCACCGTGTCGCTGAGGGGCTCGGTTCGCACTATAAATCGATGCTCTCGACCGTGACGACGCCCTCGAACGAGCCCCACTCGGTCCAACACAGCGAGGTGCTGCACGACGGCCTGACGGCTTATGGGAAGGTCACCGGCGAGAGCCGTCGCCGTCGCCTCGCCCCGAAGGGAGAGCCGCTCGAGAAGATCGCGCCGCGTGGGGTCGGCGAGCGCCGTGAGGACTTCAGTGACGTTGCTCACGACAGATTGTTCTGCGGCGTTTCGAGAGTAGCCAACACGTACTTCTCCATCTCCGTGATGACACTCTTCCAACCCTTCGAGTGATTCTCGAATTCGCCAGGTATGTCGAGCGCGTCGAATCCGCTCTCCACGACGCGCAGTACGGTACCCGCGGGCGTCTCTCGCAGCGTGAACTCGACCAACGTCGAGTTCTCTTCAGTCGCGAGAACGCCGGGGTACCCTGAGGCCCATCGAAAGGAAAACTCGTGAGGCGGCGTCACGCTCACGATGACGGTCTTGAACGCTCCGTGGTGGCCCTGGTCGAAGGTCATGATCCCACCAGCTCGTAGGTCAATGGACACGTCACCCCCGTTGCTGAACCACGAGCTCACGCCCTTGGGCTCCGTCAGTGCCGACCACACCCGTTCAATTGGTGCGTTGATGACCACTTCACGCTCTATCTGGTCAGTGTTCATAGTCAAACTCTCCTTGGTCCGATGTGCCATGTGCAAGTCCAGACTAGCGAGTGTAGCGATGAACCGCAAGTCCTCACTTGCGCTTTTCTCACTTCCGGCTCACCGCGACACTTGGTTTCCAGTGGCAGAAATCAGGGCCGAAGCGCTGAAGGAAACGGAGAGACTTCGAGTCCTGGTACGTCGCCGCGTCGACGTTGAACGCTAGAGCTTCTTCTTGAAACCCTGGCTGGTCTGCTCGAATCCATTCGTCACGTAGAAGCGGTGCGCGTCGAGTCGAACGTTTCGACTGGTCAGCTGGAGTCGGTAGCAACCCGCTCGTCGAGCCAGCATCTCAGCCTCAGCGAGCAGTTTCGTGCCGACGCCGTGACCGCGAAGGTCGCTTCGCACGTGGACGCTCTCAAGTTCGCAACACCACGCGCCGGTGTGCTGAAACTGTTGGAAGATGATGACCTGGCAGACGCCCGCGACCTCTCCGTTCACTTCGGCGATCAACACGTCGCCGTGGCGCCGACGAGTCTCTTCGACGGCCGACCAGTACGCGTCGACGTTCGTCTCGTCTTCCACCTCAGGCGACAGCGATCCCCCTTGGATCACTAACGACGCGCCACGAACGTCGTCGCGCGCTATCGGGCGAATGAGAACGTTCATGACCTAGGAACGTGGATCAATTGGTGTGAGAACCCCAACGCTCTGTTCGATGGCCTCGGCCGCGTTCAAGCACAGGTCCTCGCGAAAGAGGTCGCCGATCACTTGGACCCCGGTAGGGAGACCGTTCGAAACGCCCGTAGGGACGCACGCGGCGGGCAGTCCGAGGAGGTTGGGCGGCAGCACGAAGCGGAAGAGTTCGACCACCTTCATCGCCGATTCGGCGTCTTCGATGTCGAAGCCCAACGCGAAGGGAGGCTGGGTCCAGACGGGGCCCACGATCAATGGGTACGTCGTCAAGAACTCTCGCCACGCTCTCGCCACTCGATAACGCGCTTCGTGCATCAGGGCCATCGACGTATCCGTCGCGGCCGGGAACTCCACGTAGGTCAACTCGAGGAATCGCCGACCTCCCTCGCCCATCAGCGGCTCGAGGCGAGGCATCGCGACCTTGAGACTGGTCATCATGAGCTCGGTCCACGCGAAGTACGCGTCAAAGAGCAGTGGAGGCTCGATCTCCTCCACCTCGTATCCGGCCGCCTCGAGCGCGCGCCCCGCGACGCGAACGCCCTCCGCGACGTCCGCGTCGGTCTCACCCCCCGTGGGTTCGGCGACGAGCGCGACGCGTTTCGACACGGGGCGACCGAAGAGAGGGACGTCAACGGACTGAGGGTCGCCGTGGTGCGAGCCCATGACGACCTCGAGTCCACGACGAACGTCACCAACCTGTCGCGCGAGCACGCCTTCGACGTGCATGATCTGCGCGTTGATCGACATCTGCAGCTCGCTGCTCGGATTGCCCTGCGCTACTCGTCCCCGCGTGGGCTTGATCGACGCGACGCCACAACAGTACGCAGGGTTGCGTAGCGACCCTCCGATGTCGTTGCCGAGTCCTATCGGACTCATCCCCGTCGCGATCGCGGCGGCTTCGCCACCCGACGAGCCTCCCGCGGTGTAGCCGTGTTTCCAGGGATTATGGGTGGCGCCGTACAACGACGATTCCGAGTTGATTCGCAGACCGAGATCGGGCATATTCGTGCGCGCGAGCACGATCGCTCCCGCGCCGCGCATCTTCTCCACGGTGGGCGCGTCCACGGTCGCCACGACGTCTTTAAGGGCCACCGTCCCTTCGGTGGTGGCGTAACCCGCGACGTCCAGGTTGCTCTTCACGCTGAAGGGCACACCGTGCAACGCACCGAGAGGTCCGCCACTCTTGAGTGCCTCGTCCGCGGCATCAGCGTCGGCGAGGACCTCATCGCGACGCACCTCGACGACGGCGTTCACTTCCCCGTTCACTGCGTCAATGCGAGCGAGGTGCGCTTCGACGACCTCGCGCGAAGAGGTCTGGCCGCTTCGGATGAGCTGCACCAACGACGTCGCCGACTCCTGCCACAGTTCCTTCGTCACGAGAGCCCCTCCGAAAAAGTTGTCTTCGGTAGTTTGTCACGCGATCGCGTGACTGATGATCAGCCGAAGCGTCCGAGGGTGTAGTCGAGCGTGCGCGAGTCGACGGGGTTATTGAAGATCTTCTCAGTCGTGTCGAATTCGATGAGCTCACCGGCACGGTCCTCGCCCATCAACAAGAACGCGCAGTCGTCAGAGATGCGAGCGGCCTGTTGCATGTTGTGCGTAACGATGACGACGGTGACGCGACTCTTCAAGCTCGTCATGAGCTCTTCGATACGCAGCGTCGCGACGGGGTCGAGGGCTGAGGTCGGCTCGTCCATCAACAAGACCTCCGGGTCGAGCGCCAAGGCCCGTGCGATGCAGAGACGCTGTTGCTCGCCACCCGAAAGGTTTGACGCCGAGACCTTCAGGCGCGATGAGACCGAGTCCCACAGCGCCGCAGATCGCAGCGACGACTCCGCGGCTTCGTCGAGCAGTGACTTCTTCTTCACGCCGTTGAATCGAAGGCCCGACACGGCGTTGTCGTAGATCGACATGGTGGGAAACGGGTTGGGACGTTGGAACACCATGCCCACGCGTGTCCTGAGTTCGGTGACGGTGATGTTGCCACGGTAGATGTCGACACCGTCGAGCAGGATCTGACCCGTCACCTTCGCGCCGGGCGTCAAGTCGTGCAGACGATTGAGGGCGCGCAGCAGCGTCGTCTTGCCGGAGCCTGAGGGACCGATGAGACTCGTGACGCGATTCTTCGCGATGTCGAACGTGCAATCTCGAACCGCAGTGCGACCGTGAAACGACACGGCCACGTCGCGCAGTTGCATCGCGATGGGTCCTCGGTTGATCGACTCGGTAGTCGCTGTTTTGGATTGGATGTCTGCCATGATCTCTTGCTCCATTAGTTTCTAACCTGCTGCTTTCTGCTTGCCCAAATCCGGGCTGTGAGACTCATTACGAAAACGAACGCAACCAGGACTAACGCGACCCCCCACACCTGGGCTCGTTGACTCGGCCACTGCGACTTGGCGTTCTCGAAGATCGAGAGCGGAAGTGACGACACCGGGTCGAGAGGTCGCCACTGGTTGATGAAACCGCCGCCGATGACGAGAAGCACCGGCGCCGTCTCGCCGACCGCGCGCGATATCGCCAGGATGACACCGGTCACTATGCCCGACAATGCTGAAGGGAGGACGATGCGAAGCGACACTTTGTGACTCCTCGCGCCGAGCGCGAGTCCGGCTTCACGAAGCGAGTTCGGTACGTTACGAACGGCGATCTCGGTCGTGATGATGATCACGGGCATCATGAGCACTGCGAGAGCGAAGGAACCCGCCAACGCGGAGAAGCCGATGTTCAAATCGTGCACGATGAACGAGAACGCGAATAGCCCCATCAGAATCGACGGCGCCCCGGCCATCGTTTGCGCGATGACGCGAAGTGTCGAGGCCATTTTCGAAGAACTCTCCGAAAGGAAGACCCCGACGAGAACGCCAAGTGGTATGGCCAGCACCGACGCGTAGACCGTGAGCGCCAAGCTGCCGACGATGGCGTTGGAGACGCCACCGGTGGCGTTGGGCGCGATCAACGTCGGGGTCTGTGGTTCGGAAGTGAAGAACGCTTTATTAAGGACCGGCAGTCCATTCTTGATCAACTCGGCGATGAGCATCACGAGCGGCACGGCAGCGATCAGGAGAGCGACGCCGCACAACACCATCATCACCCGTGACGTCGTCACTCGACGAGCGTGCACGCTCTTTGAGATCCTTCGAATCTCGTCGCGAACGAGGTGCCCGTCCTCAACGGGTTCGTTGAGCTCGATCATGTCGCTCATACGATCGCCAATATCCTTCGCTGGCGATTCACAAGCGCTCGGCTGATCATGGAGAGTCCGAAGTTCAAGAGCATGAGAAGGACGCCGAGCGCCATCAAGGCCGAGATCTCATTTCCCTGCGACTCGCCGAACGTGAGGGCGATCCACGCCGCGATCGACGTGCCCGGATAGAGCAAGTGGAACTGCGCGTCCGCCACGCCGCCGGCCACCAGCGCGACGGCCACGGTCTCACCCGTTGCCCTCGCCAGCGCCAGGAACGTCGCTCCGAAGAGTCCGACCTTGGCGGTGGGTAGGACGACTTCACGAATCACCTGCCAGCGCGTCGCGCCCAAGGAGAGACTGGCCTCTATGAGGTCCTGAGGGACGACGGCGATAACTTCTCGGCTTACGGCTACGAACGTGGGCAGGATCATGATGCCGAGGACGATTGACGCCAACAAGAGCGACGTGCCGAACTCTTGACCTGGATTGCCGAAGAGGAACTTGGCGAACGGCCAGCTGTTCAGCCAAGGATTGACGGTCACCGTCATCCACGGTGACAGCACCAGCAGTCCCCAGAGGCCGTACACGACACTGGGCACGGCCGCCAAGAGCTCAACCAGCGTCGCGACGATGTTGCGGATCCTCCGCGGGAGCAGGAAGACGATCGAAATCGACGTGCCCAGTCCGATGAGCACCGCGAGGATAAGGGCGATGATCGACGTCTCGAACGTGCCTACGATCATCGCGAGACCGCCGAACGGACCTGAGGGCGATGACCAACCTTTTCCCGTGAGGAGAGTCCAGCCGTGGTGCACCCACGTGGGCAGCGAACTCCAAAAAATCGTCCCGACGAATCCGAGACTGATGATGCCAAAAAGTACGGCCCCGCCAAGGAGGACGTAGTGATACCACGTGCGATCGGCGGTGACGGAGTTGATCTCCGTCACCGCCTCATCGCGCACGTGCAGGTCGGTAGGTATCAGTGCCACTATTTCGACTACCTACTCCCTTGCGCTTATGGTGCTTGTTTAACTACGAATTCTGGGTAACACAGACTGTGCCGCTCGCCGTTACTTCCTTCAACAACGCGTGCGCGTAGGTGCGGACCGTGGTGGGCAGTGGGACGTAACCTTCAGCCTTAGCGATCGCGTTCTGCGCGTAGTGCGACTCCCAGTCCAGGTACTTGGTGATTGCTTCGCACGTACCAAGGCTGGTCTGAGCCTTGGGGACGATCGCCCAGCTGTACGTCGCGAACGGCCAGACGTTGCTGCCGGGCTCGTCGGTGATGGCGAAGTTCGCGGTCGACAGACCCGATCCCGCCGCAGCCGCCGCGTTGGCGATGTTGGTCAAGTCGGGCGAAAGCCACTGGCCGTTCTTGTCCTGCAACTGCGCCACTTGGATCGCGTCGTTGCCGGGGATCAACACGTAGCTGTACTCCACGTAGCCAATCGAACCGAGCGTGTTCACGATGCCCTGTGCCATAGCCGCGTTGTTCGCGACGCCGTTGATGTTCGTCGCGCCCCACGCGCCGCCAGCGCCTTCCATTGGACTGCCACCGTTCGGCGCGTGACCGGAGTTACCCGCCTGGGAGAGGTAGTACGTGAAGGCTTCCGTCGTGCCAGAGCCAGCGTTGCGGTACAGCACCTTAATGGTGTTGCGCGCTTCGTTGTTGGTGGCGAGTGCCGCCAGCGCCTTTCCGATGGTCGTGCCTGTGCCACCGTTGGTCGCCACGATCGCCGCGTTTGACCACGTCGTGATCTTCCCGTCGTAGATCTGGGCGATCTCAGATGCCGTGAGCTTCAAGTTGTCGAAGCCCGCACCGAGGTTGTAGCCGACGACGGCACCGCCCAAGGCGTAGGGAACTTGCACGAAGTTCGCTTCGGTCGTGCCCGTGGGCAACGTGCCGGCGGCCGCGGTCATTGGAACGTCAGAGAAGCCGATCGCGACGGAGCCGTTCGAGATCGCTGTGCGACCCGTTCCGGAACCGGCAGCGGGGTACGCGCTGAACGACACTTTGCCGCCCGCGGTGTATCCCGTCGATCCACTCGTCGTCGCGCCGACCAACGGTGCGTCGAAGGACGAACCGTTGATGGCCAAGGTCACCGTGCTCGGCACGTTGAGGTCGATGTCACCCTTTAGGTTCGTACCCTGCAAACTCGGCTTGGTACGAGACCAACCCTTCGGGCACACCTTGGTGAACGTCTTTTTTCTAAGCGCCGTGTTCGTCAGTTCGTAGCAAGTGATTTTTTTCGCCTTTGCGGCACCGCTTGCGGGCAACGTGGCCACGGTTAGGAGACCAGCCGCGGCGATTGACATCGCTGCGAGTGACCTAAGTGTCTTTTTCATTCTGAACTTTCCTCCTAAAGAAAGTGGTGCGAAGTGACTCGACGATTCGACGCTCGAACGTGTTGTCGCATGCAACCTAAGAAAGGAAGGTAAACGGGAGGTGACTAGCAAGGCCTGCCCGAGTGAAATGAAAGAGAAATCCTAAAAAGACCGTAAAATTCAGGCTTTAATCACAACAACTATCGCGCCATCCGCACGATGGACACCGAAAATGTGCGTGTTCGGCCCGAAGTCCCGAGCCGCAGAGCGGGCATTCGGAAAAGACGGCCCGTGGGCTGGCGCACACGACGTCCGAAAGGGATGTTGACGGGGACTGATCAGGCGACATGTTCCAATTGTGCCCGAACATCGGCTCGGACGCGGTGACCTCTTTATAGGAGTGAGGACCAGACGTCAGGTCCTAAGGACGGCTGGCGTTTCGGCACTCAGCTGGCCCAGCCGGTAGTGGGTGCGACAAAGCACCTGGTAATGAACCGCACCTTCACTCACGTCGCCAGTCACGAACTGGGTGCCCTCTCGTGCCACGACACCGTCGACGACGCGCGCGTTGCAGCGCCCTTTCTTGCCGCACCAGCACGATGACGTGAGTGGCAGCTCGTGCGCCCAGTCGGCGATCGCGAAGAGTCGGGCCGAGGACGGAAAGACGTTCAAGAGAAAGTCGGCCGAGAGCCCAAAGGCGTGGACGTCGACGTCACGGTCGTCCACGAGCCGGGCCAGCGCGTCGATCTGATCGATACTCGCGAACTGCGCCTCGTCAATGACCAAAATCTTCACGCCGCGGGTCAAGAGCTCGTCCACGTTTCGCCCGATGTCGGCGCCAGGCGAGATGGCCTCCGCGGCGGCTTCGATCCCGATGCGACTGGTGACCATCCCGTCGTCGCTGCGATCGCCGAAAGTCCACAGCGCGACGTCACTTCGGCCCTCTCTCAGTTGCCAACAGAGTTGGAGCGCCAACGTCGATTTTCCTGCGGCCATGGTTCCATAGGTAAAGGTAAGTTCAGCCATCTCTTCTTCTCTCGGACGCCCAACGATATCGCCGGGTCCTTCGACGCTCGTGGTCTCGTATCTCGGAACCGCGCGTCGCAACTAAATTGGAGTCGTGGAACCCGTGATGCGCACCATCGCCCTCGTGCGCAACGAGCGGCGCGAAATGAGCGACGACAACTGGGACGACTTCGTGTCCACGATCGAGTTGGCCGACGACGTTCCGAGCGCGGCGCTCCGGGGGCTCGAGGAGTTCTCACACGTGGAGATCGTCTTCTTCGCGTCCCTCGCCGAGAACGTGCCGCCCGGTCCCTGGCACCGCCACCCGCGAGGGAACGTCGACTGGCCCGACGTGGGGATCTTCGCCCAACGAAACAAGGACCGGCCCAATCGATTGATGCTGTCGATCGTCGCCGTCGAGAGGGTCGACAAGCGCTCCCTCGTCGTTCGGGGCCTCGACGCCATCAACGACACGCAGGTCCTCGATATCAAGCCGGTGTACTCCTGGAGTGGACCTCGAAGCGAACTACGCGTCGCCAAGTGGAGCGAGGAACTGGGAGAGAATTACTTTTAACAGCAACTCGACCACGTCGTCTCGCTGAGAATTCATTTATTTTCTCCGCGATCTCGCCCCTTCAGGTCATCGCCTTCATCTGACGTTTGCCTCCAAATGGTTGGGCTCGTGGACGCCGACGAGATCTCGCGCGCTGGGGCCAACGGAGTTGCCCGCCGCCCAGATTGTGTGGTCGCTGACTTGACCCTATAATGCCGCGATGGCGGACGACAACGTTCAAGAGGGCACCATTTCCTTTGGCGAATGGTCAACGTGGTACCGGGTCACCGGTGATCTCAATTCCGGGATGACGCCGCTCGTCGTCGTGCACGGTGGGCCTGGCTGTACGCACGACTATCTTTTGGCGCTCGCCGCGGTCGCTGAAAGTGGGCGTCCCGTCGTGCACTACGACCAACTCGGCGGTGGTCGTTCGACGCACCTGCCAGAACGAGGCGGGGACTTCTGGACCGTTCAACTCTTCTTGGACGAGCTCGACAACGTGCTCGATTCGCTCGGCATCGCCGATGACTACCACCTCTTGGGCCAGTCCTGGGGTGGCATGCTCGGCGCCGAACACGCCATTCGCCAGCCAGCGGGACTGCGCTCGATCGTCATCTCGAACTCACCGGCCTCGATGGCGCTCTGGGCCAGTGAAGCCAAGATCCTTCGCGGTCAGCTACCACCCGACGTGGAGGCGACCCTCGATCGACACGAGGCTGACAGCACGACCGACGACCCCGAGTACCTCGCCGCGTCGCAGGTCTACTACGACGAGCACGTGTGTCGCGTCGTGCCCAATCCGCCTGAAGTCGTGCGGACGTTCGAGTACTTGACCGCGGACCCCACGGTGTATCACACGATGAACGGACCCAACGAGTTCTTCTGCATCGGGACCCTGAAGAACTGGAGCGTCGTCGAGCGCGTGCAACACATCGTGGCGCCGACCTTGTTGCTCTCGGGACGCTTCGACGAGGCCACGCCAGCGACGGTCCAACCATTCTTCGACGCCATCCCCGACGTCCGTTGGGAGATTTTCGAGGCGTCCAGCCACATGCCCTTCATTGAAGAACGCGAACGCTACCTGACGGTGGTCGAGGACTTCCTCGTCCAGCACGACACGTAGGCGAAAGGCCGTATCTAAAAAACAAAAGGGGAGCACGATGGCCAAGCAGTTAGTCCAGAAGGCGTTCGTAACGTTCGGGGCGCTCGCCCTGATGTCGAGCATGCTTGTAACGATGGGAACGGCGTCGCCCGCGGGCGCCGCCTTCACTTATCAGTCCAAACACGCGGGAGGCACCGTGCATTTGCTGGCCTCCACCGCGGGTGGCACGTTGGATCCCCAGGTCAATTACACCTTGCAGTACTGGCAGTTGTACCAAGCGACGTACGACGGCCTGGTGAGCTTCGAAAAGGTCAGCGGGCAGTCGTCGTTCAACGTCGTTCCCGACCTCGCGGTCGCGATGCCCACGGTGACCAACTCTGGCAAGACCTACACCTTCAAACTCCGTACCGGCATCAAGTTCTCGAATGGTCAGACCGTGACCGTGAAGGACGTCCTCGCGAGTTTCCAGCGCATCTTCAAGGTCTCGAACCCCAACGCGGGTACGTGGTACAACGACATCGTCGGTGGGCCGGCGTGCGTGACCACGCCCGCGACGTGCACGTTGAAGGGTGGCGTGATCGTCAACGCGTCGACCAACTCCGTCGTCGTCAACCTCATCAAGTCCGACTCTGAGTTCCTCGACCAGCTCGCGGTGCCGTTCGGTTCGATCCTGCCGGCGAGCACGCCCGGTAAGGACCAGGGTGACGTCCCGATCCCCGGTACTGGCGCGTACATGTTCTCCAAGTACAACGTCAACACCGGACTCACCATGAAGCGCAATCCCCACTTCAAGGTGTGGTCGGCCGCCGCGCAACCTCAGGGCTACCCCGACACCATCGAGGAGACCTTCGGCGAGACCGTGGAGTCCGAGGTGACCTCGGTGGAGAACAACCAGGCCAACTGGATCTTCGACCCGCTGCCGACGGACCGACTCCAGCAGATCTCGACGAAGTACGCGTCGCAGCTGCACGTGAACCCGCTCACCGCTGACTGGTACGCGCCGATGAACGTGAACCTCGCGCCGTTCAACAACGTGAAGGTCCGCCAAGCGCTCAACTACGCGATCAACAAGAACGACGTCGTGAACCTCTACGGCGGCACCAAATTGGGCCAGCCGACCTGCACCATCTTGCCGCCGGGCTTTCCCGGATACAAGAGCTTCTGCGCGTACAACAGCTCGAGCTCTTCGACCTACAAAGGACCAGACCTCGCGAAGGCCAAGGCCCTGGTGAAGGCGTCGGGCACCGCCGGAGAGAAGGTCGGCATCGTCGTCACGAACGACCCCGTCAACCTCGCGGTCGGACAGTACATCCAGAGTGTGTTGGACTCACTTGGCTACAAGGCAACCGTCAAGCCCCTGTCCGCCAACATCCAGTTCACCTACATCCAGAACACCAAGAACAAGGTGCAGATCAGCGTGAGCCAGTGGTACCAGGACTACCCCGCGGCGTCGGACTTCTTGAACGTGCTCCTCAGCTGTGCGAACTTCCACCCTGCCTCGGATAACAGCATCAACATCTCGGGCTACTGCAACAAGACGATCAGCGCCAAGATGCAAGCGGCTGAGGCCCTGGAACTGACGAACCCGACACAGGCCAACAGCATCTGGGGATCCATCGACCAGCAGATCATGACCACGGACGCGCCGTGGGTGCCGCTGTTCAACCCCAAACTGACGGACTTCGTCTCGAAGGGCACCGG
>DASZIH010000076.1:0-3013 GCA_035949355.1 Acidimicrobiales bacterium | reverse complement strand
GTCGTCGTCCCTCGGAGACATTGACGACACATTCGAACAAGAGGTTCGCTTAGTGAAGATCGCGATTAAAGAGGCGCACCCGGCGGCGTTCGCGAAGCAGGCGGCGGCGCTCGCGCTCACTCTTGCCACCCCACACGCCGTGGTCGATGTGATTGTCGAGTGCGTAGATAAGACACTGACTTGCAACCGGACACGTGACACAGATTCGTTGGGCGACGATGACGCCCACGCCGTCGCGGGGAAAGAAGGTCTCTGCTGGATACTCGCGACACTTACCGTCGGCCATCCATTCGGTACTCATACTTACCTCCCTTCCTTGCTACCTCTACCCTTACTTCTACACTCACAGTAGCGACCTTGCGCGTCACCAACCGACACGGCTTGCTCATAGGTTCATGAGGATTTCGCGTCTTACAGGTGCCTTAGAGAACATTTAGCGAAGTCCAGTAGAATGGCCGAAGTACGTGCGTTCGTAACGCAATCGTAAGGAGTCTCGTGAGCCAGGTCCCGACAACAGAAGTCATCGAGGTCGTCGACCCGGTAGGTCACGTCCAAGTCATCTACCTCGGACCCGTAGCCCCGCACTGGGAGTGCCGCATGGTGTTCGGCGACGAAGAGCAGATCCAGGCCTTCGTCGACCGTGTCGACGCGCGCCTACGTTTCCTTCCGCCACACGACCCGCAGTTCCGTCGCAATCGCGAACGAGTGAACCGCGACGCCGAGCGAGAGAACCTGCTCGTCGAGTGGAACCTCGGGTACGACGAAGAGAGCTAGGCGAGGGGCGAGTTCGTCACTCGCTCGTACCACGCGTCGGGATCGGTGAGTTCAGCGGCGCTCGGCAGTCCGTCAACACGCAACAACGCACCAAAGATACTGAGTGAGTGCTTCTGAGCGAGCGCCGACACGAACGTCGTCGCGGCGTCGTGATGAGGACCTTGGGTCGAGATGCCAAAGAGCGCGGCGGCCGCGTCCTCGCCGCGCGCGTCACTGCGACGGTGTCGGGCGTAGGCCTCGGCGAGCGCGGGACGAGGTCCGAGCAGCTTCTCGGTGATGTCCTGCGCTGCAGCGCAGAAGAAGGCGAGCAACACGCTCGCGGCGGCGTTCACGGCGCGCGTGGCGTCGCTCTCTTCGGGGACCTCGATCCCGTCGAGCAGGGCTTCGGGGTTGTTCATCATGTCGTTGATGTCACCCGACTCCATCAGACCCTGCAGGCGACTCATGAGGTCTCCTTGAATGGCGTTGGACTCGTTCACGGTGTCGATCAGCAGGGCGCGCAGCGCGTCTCCGGTCCCGGGTTGGGAGAGGACGAGCGACGCCACGAACTCTTGGGCGAGCGCGAAGACGTAGACCTCGTCGTGCTCGAGCGACCATTCGCCGGCGAAGTTCGTCAAGTTGTTGACGACGAGGAGGTGTTGGTCGTTGAGACGTGGTAGCGGCAGCACCGCGAGCGACCACGCCCGCGACGAGAAGTGGCCCGCGACCGACCCCATCTGAAAGCCCGCGAAGAGCGGTCCGATCGTGGAGGAGATCTGCGCCATGAGCTGACTGTTCGCGTCCGGGTCGTCGAGCTCTTCGCTCGTCGAAGGCGGTGCGCTCGGGACCATCGGGTTCATCAAGGGACGCCACTGCTCGAGAGCGGCGAGCGTGAGCGCCGAACGATTCACGGCGACGACCGACGGTTCACTCGACACGCCGAAGAGGGCGTCGACGTGTCGTCCGACGAGCGGCGCCAACTCCTCGAGTCGTTGTCGTTCAATGGGCGCGGGATTGGGGTCACCGTCGTCACCGCGCGCGATGTTGAGCGCCAGCTGCGTGGCCGTCGTGTACCAGGCGTCAGGGCCCTGTTGGCTCAACATGGAGAAGATGTCGCCGAACATGTCACCGAAGGGATTAGTCGTCACGGCACCAACTTAGAGGGACAACCCAGCGTCACGTTCGTGTGGTGCACCGCCGATTTGTGGACGTAGGAGATCTTCACCGAGGTGTACGCGGGGGTCAGGTAAAGAGTCGAGACCAACTGGTTCCAGTTGTCGATGTCCCGGCCGTTCCAGGTGGTGAGGACGTCACCGACGGCGATGCTCGCGTGCGCCGCGGCGCTGTAGCGAACGACGCCCGTGACGACGACGCCACCGCCTTGCTCGTCCTTGCCCGTCACGCCGAGTTGGGCGTGACAGCCGTGGCCCGTGGCGACGACCACGGCGACCTCGGCGACGAACTGCGCGGGGTACCAGAAGTGTCGTGACGACAGGACCGCGACGACGTGGCCGCTCGCGTCGATCGCGATGGCGTCGACGTAGCTGCTGAGACTCGTGTCGGACTTCGTGGCGAGGTACCGCACGACGCCTTGCGCGTTGATCAGCGGGTCACCGAGCGTCGTCATGGACCAGTCGTACTGGGGCTTCTTCGTCGAGCCGCGAACGATCGGAGCCACGGCGACGACCGACGTGCTCGCGGGCAGGGGGTCCAGCTTCAACGCATCGATCGGAACACTCAAGTGCACGATGGAAAAGCCCATGACGTTGTCGCGGCCCTTCAGTGTCACCGGAAAGTTGACCTTGGTCGCGGTGGAACCAGTGATCAGCGCGTTCACGGGAATGGTGACCGTGGTCACCGCGAGGTCGTGGGGCAACACCAGGGCCGACACGTGGACCACGTGACCCGGCGTCGTGATCGTGAGATCGACGGTGCCCTGGGCCGCGGTGCGCGCCGACGCTGGCAGGGCGCTCAGCGTGGTGGCGAGGTGCGCGGGGAGGTCGCTGTTGGGCGTGCCGGCACCGCGATTGACCATGAGGACGATGCCACCGACCACTAAGAGCACGGCCATGACGCCGGCGATGAGGCGCGGGACCTTGGAATGGGGCCGTACGCTGGTCGTCGTCGCCAGTGTTTCAAAGCTCGGTAGCTCACTCGGGTGCACCCAGGGACGGCTTTCGGCCGACGGTCGCACGCGACGGCTTCGACGCCACCACTTCGATCTATCCCCACTAGCCACCTAGTGCAGGTTAGTTACGAA
>DASZIH010000075.1:0-7577 GCA_035949355.1 Acidimicrobiales bacterium | reverse complement strand
GCCTTGGACCGCTCAGGGTAGTAGTGAAGCGCGGCGTCTTCGCCTAAGAGTCGCACCACGATCATGATGCCCACGAGCCAGCGAATGGCACTCAGGTTCGCGACGCTCAGAATGCTGAGCCCTGAGAGACCGTCGAGGGCCTTGGCCATTGAAGCGGCCGCGAACGCCACGAATATTGGCATCATCACGTAGTCGAAGAGCCGCTCCCAACGTTCACTCACGTCGCTGAGCACGAAGCGTCGAAGTGGTCGAATGGCGTGCGCCAACAGTGGCACGGTGATGAATAGGACACCGAGCCCGAGCAAGGTTCGAAGGTCCGACCATCCCTGAAGGGACCCGCCGACGATCGAAGCCACGGCGATGACGAGCCAGGCGATCATGCACGCGATCGCGTCGAGTATCCCCAGTCCAATCAACATGAAGATCAGCGGAACAGCCGGAACGAAGGGCGCTGCCGAGTGAAAGAACACACTCAAGACCCCGAGTGCGAGTCCGACGACCCAGAACATCATCGACCAGCCGCCCAAGGTCGCTCGAAGCCACGATCCGTCAACGATCACGCGAGGCAATAGTGCTGAGAAAGGACCCACCGTCACGGGGAGCTCGCGTGACAGTCGGTCGATGCGTTCGGTATGGGGACTTCGCCAGGTGAACGAGCGGTCGCCCCACGCCTCATGAGTGGTGCCCACCGCTTTGAGTTTCTTGGTGACGGCACTCGCTACCTTGCTCTGGTGGTGCGATTTACGCCGATCGAGGGCGCCGAGCGTCTGACCCGCGGCGCCACCAGCGCCCGCCAGAGCGAGTAACGATCCACCGCCGACTAGAAGGCCCACCGTCGTTCGCGAGTGACTAGCGACGTCGTAGATCGGTAGCCCGAAACGAAGAGCGCGCTGGAGCCGGGGGTCGTTGATCCCCGAGAAATTCGTCAGAGGCGCTGGCTGCACGATGGTGCCAAACGTTCCAGTGGCAGTCTTGATGAAGGCGCCCACCAACGTCACGGGCTGACCCTGGTAGACGGCGCGGATGACCAGCACGTGCGCCCCGGGTTGGAGAGAGTCGGGCAGCGTTGCCGCGCCCGTGTACGTTCCTTGGGCGCTCGAGAGTCCGTTCATGATGATCTGCGGCGTCGAATGGACTTCGACCGTGACGGCCGTGCCCGGATCGCCGGCGACGGCGCTCACCGTGACGTGGGTACCCGCAACCGCGGTATTCGTCGTCGCGTCGATCTGGGCGACGAACTGCATACCGTCGGTGGAGCTGAACGTACTGTCGTTCGGCGCGAGCGGCGTTGGATACTGCGTTGAGGCAGTGGGGGCCGAGCTCGATGGCAAGGTCGTCGTCGGTGAGGTGATCGGCAAGGTGGTCGACGTGGCGCCTGAAGGCTGCGTCGTTGTGGTCGTCGTCGTGGTGGATCCGAGCTTCGGAGCGGTGGTTGTCGTCGTCGTGGACGGTCCGACCTTCGGATTCGTCGTGGTAGTGCCCGGTGGTTTCGAAATCGGGGGTGGAATCGTCGTGGTTGTCGTAGTCGTCGTGGTTGTCGTCGTCGTCGTTGTTGGGACGGGAGGTGGCGGCGGTGGCGGAGGATTCGCCACGGTGACGGTTGCCGAAATGGTGGTGGGAAAATACGTCGTTTGGTCCGAGGGAAAGAAGGACGCGGTGATCGTCGCCGTGCCAATGGATCCAAAGGTCACTTGATTCTCCGCCATCGCCGCGACGGCAGAGTTCGACGATGAGTACTCGAACGTGCCGGGGACCGACGTGGTGGGTGGGTTGAGGACGAGAGGTGCCTCGCCGGGCGTGGCGTTCACGTCAGGAAAGCCACTGAGGGTCGGGATGGTGAGTTGCGTGCCGACGACCGACATGATGAAGTTTCCCGGCAGCGACGTCCAGGTGGCTCCTCCGTCGGCCGAGACCAACGAGAGGAGGCTTGGCGGGGGAGCGAGATCGGTGTTCGGCGCCGCCGCGTTGTATTTCCAACCAATCGTTCCGCCGGTGTCGCCGCTGACCACGACGAAGAACTGAGAGTTCGGCGGGAGCGCGATCGGTGATCCAGGCGAATAGGTGTCGGTACCCTGGGCGAACGTTCCTTCGCTGATGTTCGAAGCGAGCGTCGCTATCTGAAACGTCGGGACACCACCGCTGCCGGCGAAGAGTTCGAGTGTGTAGCTACTCGGCACCGACGTCGTGTTGTCGACCGAGGCGTTACGCCAACGAAAGCTAATGGCGCCGAGGTTGACGGGATCGGAACCCGTTGAAAAGGACTGAGCCAGTTCGACGTTGCTGGCACTCGCCCACGATCCGTCCAACGCCGAGTTGTCGTACAGCGTGAGGGTGGTTGCTTCAGCGATTCGAGGAAGGGCAAACACGCTCAGCACCGCCGCGAGAACGATGACGCCTTGGCCCCAAAGGCGTCTCGTTTGCACCTGACGACACTAACAGCCGAATGTTTTTGCGCTGGTAACAACTCGTCGAAATCAGTGTCGACGAGTTGTTCACGGGCGAGTCGTTGTCGTCAATTTGTCTTTCAACCAGAATTATTTTTTCTTGCGCGAAGTGAGCAGTGTCGGTACTCGAAGGTCGTCCATCAACTTGCGGTCGCCCGGCAAGAAAATGTTCGGTGGCTCCTTAAACGGCTGACCGGACGAGGAGCGACGACGACGTCGTACAGTACGACTGTGCCCGATCGATCAGACGTCGCAGAACGGTGAGGTATTGCCGCGCCGGCACCCGGTCGACACCTAGGCAGATATCACGATCTGTCCCGCCAACACCTCGTCGCCGCTGTCGTGCGCCTCGCGGACGCGAACGTGGTGTCCAGACGTCGGGCGAACTGAGATGAACGTCGACGCGCGAGTGGGGCAGTGGCGTGACCAACTGACGACGCACCCGTACGCGTTGAGTGCAGTTGATACCGTCCGTTTCCGAACGGACCCTAACGACGACGTGGTGGCCGCTGTCGTTCGCGCTGTCACGTCAGGGGGAGGAGAACTCTGCGCGGAGTTTCGTAGCGGACTGGGCTCGAGCGAGGCGGAAACACTTCGACTCTTCGCCACGCGTCGCACGCTCCAGGGGCGACGACAGGCGTCGCTTGGTGTACTCAGTGAAGCGATGGACGGTTTCGCGCTTCTCCCGGCGCTTCACGAGGTGCCGTGGGAGTCGTGGTTCAAGGCGACCCTGTTCCTCACGCGCTACCTCGGCGGCGATCTTCGAATGACGAGCGAGCGATTCTCGGACGTCGCCGATCCCGCGGCGGCTCGAAGAGGGGAGGTCGCCGTCGAATCGATGGATCGCGTCGACACTCTCTCGCAGTGCCAGCTCGTCGAAGTGGCGACGAACTACGGCACCGGTCTGGTGGAGATCCTCATCTTTCGAAACACGCCGACAGTCGGCCTCTTCGGCGCTCCGTCCAGCTTGGGCGTGAACCAGGTCGATTTCCACCCCACGACGAATCTGGCCCAACTCGCAGCGAGCTTGGCCGACGCGCTTGACGCGACGCGCACCGTGGTCACTGGACCGATAGGTCAAGACCAGTTGGCCGCGACGTCGTTCTCACTCATCGTGTCCGGTTCCTACCTACCGACCGCGGGTTGCCTCGGGTTCCTCGCGGAGGGCGCGGAGGGGGAAGGCTCGTTCAGTGTCTTCGTTGCGGAACTCACCGACGAGAGCGACGTCGAAGCGCTCGGTGCCGCCGCCAACGACAACGCGGGCCAAGCTGCTGTTTTCGATTCGAATCGGCTCATCTTGTTCTGCGCCCAACCGAACTTCGACGGGGACCCCACCGACGACGTCGAAATCGACTTTCACGACGTCGAGGAGCTGGCGCACAGCGCGTTACTCGATCCTGCGACCGCGTCGTGGAAACCCCGGTAGGCGCGACGGACCAACCTTTGAGGACGGACGGACAATGACGTCAACGCGGTAAGAAGCGGTGGTGGCGCGACAGGTACTAAGCAGACGGTTCACTTCGTCGAAAGGGGTGGCGAACAATGAAAAAGCCAGTCGCCGTACTCGTCAGTTGTCTCAGTATCGTGGGGAGCGTGGTCGTGGGAGCGAGTCTGGACGCGAGCGCGGCTGGCGAAAGGTCGGCCGTCATCACGGGAACTGTCAAGGAGTGCGGACCGGGTCCCATCGTCCAGTCTCCTCCAGCACCGCAACCAGAGCCAAGGCCCGCGTCGGTGACCTTGATGCGCGACGGCCACCGGTACGCCCACGAGTCCATCAGTTTTCCGAGGTCGCCACCGTGGTCGGGATCGTTCTCGTTCAACGTCGCCGCAGGTCGCTACGAGGTGCTCTCGACGTACTTCGGCCGCACTCGATGGGTGAACGTGAAAGCCAATAGCCGTACGGTCGTCTCCTTCGGACCGTTCGCCTGTCCTCTGTAGGAGTCGACGAAAGCAGCCATCCAACGCAACGCAAGTCAGGTGAGGCAGCGGGTGGAGGTCGACACGGCAATCTCCTTGATGCCTAATGTTGACGTAAGGAGGTGCCCGTGATTCATCCAGCGTTTGAATCGTTGCTCCGCGAAGCCCGCGAGAATCCCGAGGCGCCCCCGTCGAGCGTGACGCCCGACCAACGTCGCCAGGCCTTTCGCGACGACGCACTCGCGGTCCAAGGAGAGATGGCGCCGATGGCGCTACTGGAGGATCGAGAGCTCGTTCTCGAGGGTCGCACGCTGCAAGCCCGGCTGTACGTGCCGGTCGATGAAGAGGCTTCGGCACTGGTCATCTACTTTCACGGGGGCAGTTTCGTCCTCGGGGACTTGACGACGCACGAGTGGCTCTGTCGCCGTCTCGCGTTCGATACGCGCCTGCGACTCTTGGCCATCGACTATCGCTTGGCGCCCGAGCACCCGTTTCCGGCTGGTCTCAACGACGCACTGGACTCCATTCGTCACGTCGCCGCCCATCGGGACGACTACGGCGACGAGCGTGCGCGCCTCATCGTGATGGGTGACTCCGCCGGTGCCAATCTCGCCACGGTCGCCGCGACGCAACTGCGAGACGAGAACCTCGGCATCTCGGCGCAAGTTCTCATCTACCCGACGCTCGGTCCCGAGCTCGTCACGGACTCCGCCCATCGTTACGGATCGGGGTACTTGTTGGACCTCGAGGACCTGCGCTACGACTACGAGCAGTACCTCGGCGTCTTCGGCGATCACACGGATCCCCGAGTGACCCCCTTACTCTGCACCGATCTGTCAAGGGTGCCGCCGGCGCTCGTCGTGGTGGCCGAGTGCGACCCGTTGCGCGATGAGGGCGTGGCGTACGCGGGGCTCCTCGGACACTTCGGGGTTCCCGTGGAGCTGCTCGAGGCGAAGGGCATGGTGCACGGCTTCTTGGAGATGGGCGGCGTCATCCCCGAGGCGCTCGCCATCGTCGATGATTTCGCCGAGCATCTCCACCGACTGGTGCAAGCACGACCGGCGTGAACGTTCTGTTCATCACGCTCGATCAGTTCCGAGGCGACTCCTACGGCGCCGCGGGTCATCCACTCGTGAGGACACCGACGCTCGACCGCGTCGCCGCGGAGGGTGTGCGACTCGAGCGTCACTACTCCCAGGCGGCACCGTGCGCGCCAGGTCGCGCCGCGATCTACACCGGGATGTACCAGATGAACAATCGAGTGGTGGCGAACGGCACGCCGCTCTCGCGAGGTTTCGACAACCTCGCCTACGTGGCTCGACGCGCCGGCTACGACCCGACGCTCTTTGGCTACACCGACCAGGGCCTCGATCCCGCGAGTGCCAACGATTCGAACGACGTCCGCATCGACTTCTACGACGGAGTCTTGCCCGGTCTTTCGGTTGGCCTCTACCTTCCCGAAACCCAGGCGGGGTGGGTCCAGTTCCTGCGGGCCAAGGGCTACGACGTGGCGGGCGATTGGGACGATCTACTCCGAGGTGAGCCCGGCCGGCCGGCCGATGACTCCCTCAGTGGCTTTCTCACCACACGGTTCCTCGAGTGGCTGGAACATCAAGAGAGCGGCTGGTTCGCTCACTTGAGCTACTTGCGACCACACCCGCCCTACGCCGCCGCAGGGGAGTTCGCGCGCCTCTACGATCCCGCCGACGTGTCGCTACCGCTCGCTCCCGTCGAGAAGGGTCGGCGCCATCCCCTCCACGAGGCGGCACTCTCCTGGACCCAAGCGGCGGCGCCGACGGATGGCGACGCCATGCGGTCCCTCACTGCGCAGTACTGCGGCATGATCTCCGAAGTCGACGCGCAGTTGGGACGGGTCGTTGGCGGTATTGAACAGCGAGGCGAATGGCAGGACACCCTCGTTGTCGTCACCTCGGATCACGGCGACCAACTCGGTGACCACGGACTCATCCAGAAACTCGGGTTCTTCCCGCAGAGCTACCACGTCATCGGCCTTTGGCGCGACCCGCGCGAAGTAGGAGGAACGTCGATCTCGAACTTCACGGAGAACGTGGACCTCTTGCCGACCTTGGCCGACGCGCTGGGCGTGGAGGTGCCCGTGCAGTGCGACGGCCAATCGCTCGACGCCCTCTTTGGTGATCGTGACGCACCGTGGCGTGACGCGGCGCACTACGAGTGGGACAGTCGCTTCATGTTGTTGGGCGCGTCCGTGGTACCGCCGCCGTCGAACCAAACGCTCGCGCGACGGAACCTGGCGGTCTCCGTCAGTGACGAGCTCGCGTACGTCCAGTTCGGGGACGGGTCGTATCGCTGCTTCGATCTCGCGGCCGACCCGACGTGGCGTACGGAGTGTCGAGACGTCGATCGAGTGTTGCACGAGGCACAACGGCAACTTGTCTGGCGCCAAGAACATCTGCGACACGATCTCACGGACATGTTGCTCACGCCCGAGCGACTCGGTCACTGGCCGAAGAACCTACGTCACCAGCCCTTAGCTGAAGCCGTCTCGTAAGTTGACCAACAGGCGATGGAACGTGACGTCGCGGTCCGTCGCCATGTTGATATCTAAGAGTTCGAGCGCGACGTAGCCGTGACAGGCCGACCAGATGATCTGGGCGGTGTCATTCGCGGCCCCGTTGGCGAAGCGTCCGAGCGACTGACAGCGCTCCACGTGGGTGACGAGCGCCTGGAAGGCCTCCGTCGCTAGGCGCACCGCCGCGAGCGATGGTTCGAAGTTGCGAAAGCGATGCATGAACATGACCGTATAAAGACCACGGTGCTCCAACGCGAAGGATCGATAGGCGAGGCCGGCGTTGTAGAGGTCGACCTCTGGAGCGTGGTCGTACACGCTGAGGGCGCCACGTAGCGACGCGAAGCCCTCCGTCCACAACGCTTCGAGGACACCGTTCACGCCGCTGAAATGGTTATAGATGGCCATCGGGGCGACGCCGGCTCGTTGCGCGATGGCTCGGACCGTGAAGCCATCAGGGCCTTCGTCGTTGAGGATGGCTAACGCGCCGAGTAGTACTTCGGGTCCGATCTTGTTCGACGGTGTTCGGCTTGGCGGAGTGATCACTTGACCAGTATAGAACAATGTTCTATAGTAATAGAACATTGTTCTACAAGGAGCCGCGATGCCACTATCCGTTCACGATCGACGCTGGTGGATCCTCGGCGTGCTCTGCCTGACCGTCTTGA
>DASZIH010000074.1:0-7238 GCA_035949355.1 Acidimicrobiales bacterium | reverse complement strand
CCCTGGCTCGCGGTGAGCAGCTTCTCGGTCGCGGCCTTGATCGCGTCGAGGTCGGTGCCGTTGAGTGACTCCTTCAGCGTCGCGAGCGCGCCTTCGACGTCCTCGCGCTCCGTGCCCTGGAACGACTCGGCCTGGTCCTTCAACAGCTTCTCGGTCGAGTACACGAGACCGTCGGCGTTGTTGCGAACTTCGGCTTCCGCACGACGCGTACGGTCGTCCTCGGCGTGCGCCTCGGCGTCGCGGACCATGCGGTCGATCTCGTCCTTCGACAGTGACGAGCCACCGGTGATGGTCATCGACTGCGTCGCGCCCGTCGCCTGGTCCTTCGCCGAGACGTGCACGATGCCGTTCGCGTCGATGTCGAAGGTGACCTCGATCTGGGGTACGCCGCGTGGCGCCGGTGGGATACCCACCAGTTGGAA
This sequence comes from Acidimicrobiales bacterium, assembly GCA_035949355.1. Classification (GTDB taxonomy): domain Bacteria; phylum Actinomycetota; class Acidimicrobiia; order Acidimicrobiales; family RAAP-2; genus RAAP-2. Next base: position 6,816 of record DASZIH010000074.1, on the reverse strand, counting down.
CTTGCCCAAGGTCTGGTTGTACGACGCCATCTCGCGCTCGCCCTGGAGGACGTGCACTTCAACCGACGGCTGGTTGTCGTCGGCCGTCGTGAAGGTCTGGGACTTCTTCGTCGGGATCGTGGTGTTGCGCTCGATGATCTTCGTCATCACGCCACCCTTGGTCTCGATGCCGAGCGACAACGGCGTCACGTCGAGCAGCAAGATGTCCTTCACGTCGCCCTTCAGCACACCCGCCTGGACGGCCGCGCCGATGGCGACGACTTCGTCGGGGTTCACGCTCTTGTTGGGCTCTTTGCCCGTCACCTTCGTGACGAGCTCTTGGACGGCGGGGATGCGCGTCGACCCACCGACCATGATGACGTGGTCGATCTTGTCGAGGGTGAGACCCGCGTCCTTGATCGCCTGGTCGAAGGGCTTGCGACAGCGCTCGACGAGGTCGGCGGTCAGCTCGTTGAACTTGGCCCTCGTCAGTTTGAGGTCCAAGTGCTTCGGTCCGTCGGCGGTCGCCGTGATGAAGGGCAGGTTGACCTGGGTCTCTTGCACGGCGGAGAGTTCGATCTTCGCCTTCTCCGCGGCTTCCTTCAGTCGTTGCACCGCCATCTTGTCGGCGGAGAGGTCGACGCCTTCGGTGTCCTTGAACGTCTTCACGAGCCACGCCATGACGGCGTCGTCCCAGTCGTCGCCACCGAGGTGGGTGTCACCGTGGGTGGACTTCACCTCGAAGACGCCGTCGGCGATCTCGAGGACGGACACGTCGAACGTGCCACCACCGAGGTCGAAGACGAGGACCGTCTGCTCCTGGGGACCCTTGTCGAGTCCGTAGGCCAACGCGGCTGCGGTGGGCTCGTTCACGATGCGCAGCACTTCGAGTCCCGCGATCTGTCCCGCCTCTTTCGTGGCGGTGCGCTGGGCGTCGTTGAAGTACGCCGGCACGGTGATGACGGCCTGGGTCACGGTGTCACCGAGGTAGGCCTCGGCGTCGCGCTTCAGCTTCTGCAAGATCCGCGCGGAGATCTCTTGGGCCGTGTACTTGGTGCCGTCGATGTCGACGCTCCAGTTCTCGCCCATGTGTCGCTTCACCGATCGAATCGTGCGATCGGGATTGGTGATGGCTTGACGCTTCGCGACTTCTCCGACCAAGACCTCACCGGTCTTGGAGAATCCGACCACCGAGGGGGTGGTGCGGCTGCCTTCCGCGTTGGGGATGACGACGGGCTCTCCCGCTTCCAACGCACTCACCACTGAGTTCGTGGTACCGAGGTCGATACCGACTGCCTTTGCCATGAAAACTCCTTAGTTCACGCTCTGGCTGTCCGGACCGTCCGGGAAACCAGATTTCCTGACTTCAATGCTACAGAGTTAAGCCTCTGCTTGTCAAGAACAATTATAAGAAGTGTTACAACTCTGTGATTCCGGGAGTTTTACGGGGTTCTTAGCGGGGGCGACCAGAGCGGATTTCGGTCGCAGGACTACGCTCATGAAGTGCTCGATCTCATTTTGCTGCGCCACGGACGCTCCACCTGGAACGATCTCAACCTGTTCACGGGGTGGCAGGACGTCGACCTCTCCCCCGAGGGCGAGGCCGAAGCCGAAGCGGCCGGGCTACTGCTCGCCGCCGAACCCGACCTCGACCTGCGCGTCTTGCACACGTCGGTCCTCACGAGGGCGATCCGGACCGCCGACATCGCCCTGCACGCGGCCGATCGCTCCTGGCTCGGCGTACGCAGGAGCTGGCGTCTCAACGAGCGCCACTACGGCGACCTCACGGGAAAGAACAAGAAGCAGACGGCCGACGAGTTCGGCATCGATCAGGTGAAGGTCTGGCGCCGTTCCTTCGACGTGGCGCCCCCGCCGCTCCCCCTCGACGACCCGCGCAACAGCGCTCACGACCCGCGTTACCGCGACGTCGCGGCCGAATCGATCCCGCGCAGCGAATGCCTGAAGGACGTCGTCGCCCGGGTGACCCCGTACTTTCGCGACGTGATCGGCGAAGACCTGAAGTCCGAGGGCGTGCGCGGCGGGGCCGTCCTCGTCGTCGCCCACGGCAACTCGATTCGCGCCCTTCGCATGGTGCTCCAGAACATCAGTGAGAACGAGATCACCGACCTGGAGGTCCCGACCGGGATCCCCTATCGCCTCACGTTGGACCGAGAGCTCAACGTCCTGGCGGCGAACTACCTCGGCGACCCCGAGACCGCCACGAGGGCGGCCGAGGCAGTCGCACGCCAGGCCGGTTGAGCTAGCTAGAGGGCCTCGGGTCCTCGTTCATTGGTGCGGATGCGCACCACGTGCTCGACGTCCGTCACCCAGGCCATGCCGTCACCAACGGTGTCGGTTCGCGCGGCCGCGACGATGGCCTCGATGAGTTCGTCCACGATCTCGTCCGTGCACGTGATCTCCACGCGGATCTTGTCGACGAAGTCGAACTCGTACTCCTTGCCGCGGTAGATCTCGATATGACCTCCCGTGTGCCCGAAGCCTCGAGCCTGGGTCACCGTCATGCCGGTGATGCCCACGTCTTTGACGGCGACCTTGACCTCGTCGAGTTTGAAGGGCTTTATGACTGCGGTAACTAGCTTCATGGTCTCTCCTTAGACGTTGTCGGCGTGCGTGTGGCTGGCGGATCCGACGGGCTCACCGAAGGTGGGCTCGGGGAACGCTTCTTCTTCGTGAATCGCGATGTCACCCTCGCGCAAGGTCTCCTCAGACTCTCGCAGACCTCCGAGTAGCAACTTAACGACGTAGAACACGACGGCGGTACCGGCCGCGGTGTAGCCAATGATCCACAGCGCCGCGAGGAACTGCTCCCACAGCTGGTGGAACGAGTGACCGAAGAACCAACCGGCCACGTGGAAGTTGCCCGGGCCCTTGTAGTTCTTGCCCTTGATCCCGTACTGGACCATGTTGGGGTCGGCGAGGATGCCGACCAACAGACCACCGGTAAGACCAGCGAAGCCGTGGGTGTAGACGACACCGAGGGCGTCGTCGACCTTGGAGAAGGGACGGCACTTCGAAAGGAAGTTCCAGGCGACCCAGACGACCGAGGAGGCGACGATGCCGACGATCAACGCGCCCGTGCCGTTCACCCATCCAGCGCTTGGGGTGATGGCGACGAGACCACAGATCATGCCGTTGATCGCGCCGAGGAACGTGGGCTTCTTCTGCTTGGAGAGGAACATGTCCCAGAAGAGCCAGGTGAGGAGGGCCGCCGCCGTGGCGACGTTGGTGTTGAGCACGGCTGACGCGGCGTCCGCACCCGCGTAGAACGGGTCACCACCGTTGAAGCCGTTCCAACCGAGCCAGAGGATGCCCGCGCCCACCGCGACCATCATCAGGTTGCTCGGGAAGGCGTTCTCTCGGTCCTGCCAGCGTCTTGGTCCGACGATCCACGCGCCCACGAAGGCGGCGACGCCCGCCGAGAGGTGGATGACGTACCCGCCGGAGTAGTCGACGGCACCCTTCTGCGAGAAGAAGCCACCACCCCAGAGCAGGGCCGCGTTCACGCAGTAGACGACGGTGATCCACAGCGGCACGATGAGCAGCCACGCCTTGAACTTCAGTCGGCCGACGAGCGCGCCCATGAACAACAGCGGCGTGATCGCGGCGAAGACGAACTGGAAGTACGCGAGGGTCGCCGTCGGGAAGTGGAACGGGATCAACGAGTTCGCGCCCGAGACGGCCTGACCTTGTTCCGAGCTGGCCGTGGACAACGGCTGGAAGTGGCCGATGAAGCCGCTCCAGAACGATCCGGTCGGCCCGAAGTGCGACAACGCGCCAAAGGCCATGTTGTAGCCCCAGAGCATCCACACGACGAGCGTCAACGAGAAGCCCGCGAAGGTCATCAACATGGTGTTGACGATCCACTTCTTTCGAACCAGACCGCCGTACAAGACGGCCAGTCCGGGCAGACTCATCAATCCGACGAGCGTCGCGGCAACGAGTTGCCACGTATTGTCCGCCGGATTCAGCCAATTGGGATAGGGAAGGTAGGTTGCGGCCTCTAGCACGTCCACTCCTCTTTCTTAAGAGAGGGCGACGCTGACCTCGAGATGTAAGAAGTGTCGCAAGTGAGGATTACGAAATAGTTAGCACCGTGTTTCGGGCGTGTGAATTGGTACTTTTTGTCCGCTTCTGCGGCTTTAGGAAAGGGAGCGTTCGACGACTTGGGCGATGTCCATCACCGCGACGTCGTCGCCCCGTCCGCTCGCCTTCACGGCGTCGTCCAGCATGATCATGCAGAAGGGACAGGCCGTCGAGATGATGTCGGCGCCGGTGCCGAGGGCCTCTTCGGTTCGTTCCATGTTGACGCGTTTGCCGATGTTCTCTTCCATCCACATGCGCGCGCCGCCCGCGCCGCAGCAAAAGCCCTTCTCACGACAGCGCCCCATCTCCACCTTCGTCACCCCGGGGATGGCGTCGAGCACGTCGCGTGGTTCGTCGAAGACGCGGTTGTGGCGTCCGAGATAACAGGGGTCGTGGTAGGTGACGGTGCCGGTGTAGGCGACGCCGGGCACAAGTCGACCGGCCGCCACGAGGTGACTGAGGAGTTCGGCGTGGTGGATCACTTCGTAGTCGCCCCCGAGCGCGGGGTACTCGTTCTTCATCGTGTTGAAGCAGTGCGGACAGCTCGCGACGATCTTCTTCGCGTGCGCCTCGTCGAGCGTCGCGATGTTGGCCTTCGCCATCTCTTGGAAGAGATACTCGTTGCCCATGCGGCGCGCCGGGTCCCCGGTGCAGGACTCGCGCGGCCCGAGGATGCCAAAGGAGACGCCGGCGCGGTGCAGCATGCGCGCCGTCGAGACGATCTGCTTACGCCCACGCTCGTCAAGCGAGCCGGCACACCCCACCCAGTAGAGGTACTCAACGTCGTCGGGAATGACGCCGTCGAAGACGGGCACCTCGAAGTCGAGCGCGGCCAACCACTCGGTGCGCTTGCTCGAACCGAGTCCCCACGGGTCGCCCTGGTTCTCCAAGTTGCGCAACAAGAGTCCGGCTTCGGTGGGAAAGCGCGACTCCATCAGCACCTCGAAGCGACGCATGTCGATGATGGCGTCGACGTGCTCGATGTCGACGGGGCACTCCTGCACGCAGGCGCCACACGTCGTGCACGACCACAGGACGTCAGGGTCGATGGTGGTCGGCACGAGCGTTGCGACGTCACCGTCTCGTTCGCCCGACAACAACCGGTCCGCCGAGGCGAACATGTTGTCGCGAAGTCCCATGATGAGGAGTTTCGGACTGAGCGGCTTGCCGGTGGTCCAGGCCGGGCAGACGCTCTGGCAACGACCGCACTCGGTACACGTCGCGAGGTCCAACATCTGTTTCCAGGTGAAGTCCTCCACGTGGCCGACGCCGAAGACCGTGTCTTCGGTCACTTGCTCCATGTCCATGTTCGGGGTCTTGTCGAGCCCGCCGAGCGCGCGGGGCCGGCGCGAGACGCCCACGTTGATCGGTGCCAAGAAGATATGGAGATGCTTGGAGTAGGAGACGAACACGAGAAAGCCCGCGATGACGGCAACGTTCAGCAAGAGGAAGACGGCTTCCAGCACGCTGTTCACCCCGACGCCGAGCGGGGCCAACCACGTCGCCACCAGCTTCGAGGCGAAGGCCCATGACGACGCGTGGCTCGCGTAGAACGACGTCAACGAGCCACTAAAGGTGAAGCCGCCGGGCTTGTAGTACGTGAAAGGGAAGTGGCCGGTGTTGATTTGCGCCGCACGATAGACGAGCAACGTCACGATCACGGCCGCGATCATCGCGAGCACTAACCACGCCGCGCCCGTGTGACTTCCGAAGAAGCGACTCGCTCGTTGCTTCTTCGCGGGCGTGTTCTTCAGTCGGATGATCGCGAAGACGACAAGCGACACGAGCACGGCCGTAGCGAAGAAGTCCTCGACGAAGGCCAGCCAATTACTCTGTCCGATCCACGGGATGTGGAAGTCACGATCGAACAGCGCGCCGAACGCTTCGAGGATGGTGGTGAGCAGGACCGTGAAGCCCCACATGGTGAAGAAGTGCGCGAGGCCCGGCACCGTCCAGCGAAGCAGCTTTCGCTGTCCGGCGACTTCGGTGACTTCCGCGTCGGCGACCTTACGAAATCCCTGCCAGCGCCGTGGCGCGGGCTGACCGCTGCGGATGAGGCGTGACAGCCAGTAGAAACGTCGTCCGGCGACGCCGAAGCCCACGATCGTGATGACGAGCCCGAGAATGACGCGCGCTAGCACCGTGTGTCACCAGTCACGACGGTTCTCACGACTCCTTCTTGAAGTTCTCCGAGTAGCGACTCGGGGTGGGTCCACGTTGCCCGCGGTACTTCGAGCCGAGACCCGACGAACCGTAGGGGCGATCGGCCGAGGTGGTCATCTCGAAGAAGCTGATCTGCCCTATCTTCATGCCCGGATAGAGCGTGATCGGTAGGTTCGCCACGTTGGAGAGCTCGAGCGTGATGTGACCGTCCCACCCGGCGTCGATGAAGCCCGCCGTCGAGTGGATCACGAGACCCAAGCGACCGAGGGAGCTCTTGCCGTCGAGTCGCCCGACGATGTCGACGGGAATCGCGATCCGCTCGGTGGTGGAGCCCAACATGAACTCGCCCGGATGCAGGATCATGGGGGTCTCGGTGCCGACGTCGATGAGTTCGGTCAAGTCCTCTTGAGCCTCACGAACGTCGATGACGCGCTGGGAGTGGTTGCGAAAGACCCGAAAGTACTGGTCAACGTGGTCGTCGACCGACGAGGGTTGGATGCAGTCGTCGCCCAGGGGTTCGATAATCAATCGGCCCGTTTCGAGCGCCTCTTTGATGGACCGATCCGAGAG
>DASZIH010000073.1:0-27044 GCA_035949355.1 Acidimicrobiales bacterium | reverse complement strand
CACGTGCGCGCCTTCGACACCGCCCGCGTCCGCGTCGAGCGACGAGGCGTACCCGTCGTCGCGGCGAAGGTCGCGCGCGACGAAGTTCAAGGTGCCAAGAGCGACGTCGCGCCACTCGGGTCGCTGGGCGATGACGCTCGCTCGTAGGTAACAACGCGCGAGCAGGGCCTGGTCGCTCAGCATCTTCTCGAAGTGGGGTACGTGCCACTCTGCGTCAACGCTGTAGCGCGCGAAACCACCTTCGAGGTGGTCGTAGAGCCCCCGACGCGACATCGCGTCCAGGGTGAGGGCGACGGCGTCACGCGCCTCCTCGTCGTCAAAGTCGAGCAGCGCCTCGACGAAACTCGGTCGTGGGAACTTTGGCGCGCGACCGAACCCGCCCTCGACGTCGACTTGGCCGATCAACTCGTCGCGCAATTTATTACGAATCGCTCCGAGGTCCAGCGTGTCGTCAAACGGCGCGAGATGATCGATGAAGTGGACTTCACGACCGAGCGCGTTCGCGAGTTCGCCGGCCTGACGTTCGACGAGCTCTCGCTGATTCACCCAGGCGTCGTGCAGGGCGCGCAAGAGGCGACCGAAGCCGACCTGACCGCCGCGGTCCGTCGGTGGGTAGTACGTGCCCGCCATGAAGGGTTTGCCGTCGGGCAGGAGAAAGACGGACATCGGCCAACCACCATGTCCAGAGACCAACTGCGTGGCGGACATGTAGAGCGCGTCGACGTCGGGCCGTTCCTCACGGTCGACCTTTACGGGAATGAAGTGGTCGTTCAAGAGACGAGCGATCTCGTCATCCTCGAACGATTCGTGCGCCATGACGTGACACCAGTGACACGCGGCGTACCCGATCGACAGAAAGATCGGGCGATCACTGCGGGCCGCTTCGTCGAGGGTGTCCTGGCCCCACGTCCGCCACGACACCGGATTGTCAACGTGGTCCAAGAGATACGACGATCCCAGTTCATCTCGTACGTCTCTTAGGAGTGGCATCGCAAACTCACCGTGAAACCTTAAAGGTTCACGGACCAGGCGCACTCACCGTCGGCGTTCCCACTCTTCCTTACGAAGTGCCATCACGATTTCGTCGGTCCACTCACCTTTGACCCATTCGTTCTCGACGAAGTGCGCCTCTTGACGCATGCCCACCTTCTCGAGCGATCGAATCGACGGACGGTTTCGTGCGTCGCAACGCCCAACGACACGATGCAGAGCGAAGTCGGTGAAGGCGAGGTGGAGGAGCTCGGCGTAGACCTCACTCGCGAAGCCCCGACCGTGAAAGTCCGGGTGGAGCGATCCGCCCATCTCGCCCTGACGGTGGTCGTTTTTCGTCCACCAAAGAAGGAACTCACCAACGACGCGCCGCTCGCCGATCAGTTCGACGGCGACGCACAAGCGGTTGTCATCACCCGTCTCTTCGGGTTGATCCAGAAGACCCTGCAACATCACCATCGCCGCGTCCCGGTCACGAGGTTCGCTGTAGAGGTAGCGGTTGACCCCTTCGTCGGCCACGATCAGCGCGAGATCGTCGAGATCGTCGAGTTCGAATCGTCGCAACGTGAGTCGAGACGTTTGAAGGGACTTCGCGAGTTGCACCATTCATACGTTCTAGTTCGCGACGATGTCGGTCGACGTGAGTGCGCTCGCTACTGTGAAGGGCGACAACATCGACCAGGAGAGAATCATGAGCGAGCCACTTCGCTGGGGTGTACTTGGACCGGGGCGCATCGCGCACACGTTCGCGAGCGACCTCGCCTTTAGTGACGAGGGGATCATCACCGCGGTGGGCTCACGCACCGCGAGCAGTGCCGACAAGTTTGGCGAGGAGTTCTCAATCGCGAATCGCCACTCGTCGTACGAGGCACTCGTGGCCGATCCCGACGTCGACGTCATCTACGTGGCCACCCCGCACCCGTTCCACCACGACAACGCCAAACTGGCCCTGGAACACGGCAAGCCCGTCCTGGTCGAAAAGGCGATGACGATGAACGCGACCGAGGCCCGAGACCTCGTAGCGACAGCGCGTGCAACTGGACTGTTCTTGATGGAGGCGATGTGGACGCGGTTCTTGCCCCACGTCGTCGCCATTCGTGAGTTGTTGGCGCAGGGGGTGCTCGGCGACGTCGTCACCGTGACGGCCGACCACGGTAAGTGGTTCGCGCAGGACCCGACGTCTCGACTGTTCGCGCCTGAACTCGGCGGGAGCGCACTATTGGACCTCGGCGTCTATCCGGTGTCGTTCGCGTCGATGATTCTGGGCGCACCCAGTAGCGTCACCGCGCTCGTCGATCCTTCGTTCACCGGCGTTGATGGTCAGGCGTCAATGCTCTTTGGCTACGACTCCGGCGCGCAGGCCGTGCTGACGTGCACGTCGAGCGCTCGAAGCGCGACGCGTGCGAGCATCGTCGGGACCGAGGCGCGTATTGAGATCGACGGCGACTTTTACGCCCTCACCTCCTACTCGCTCATTTCTCGTTCCGGTGAGGTCGCGCGATTCGAACCTTCGACGGTCGGTCGTGGACTTCACTATCAAACGGAAGAAGTGGCACGGTGTCTTCGTGACGGTCGTCTCGAGAGCGCCGTCATGCCGCTCGATGAAAGCGTCGACATTATGGCGACGATGGACCGAGTCCTCGAGTTCCTATAAGTTACAACGAAATAGCGAAGGAGAAACGCCGAAAGCACCTTGGACGAAGATCGCCGTCTACTCGCAATGATGAGGTCCTTGGCCACCGCGAGAGAGTGACGAGCGCGTAGCCGTTCGGGACCACCGTCGCGTGACGGTCAGGGAATCGAAAGATTTCCGCGGGGTGTACAAATTCATCTTTTTCGGGGTGCTATCTTGACAAACTGGGCATTGTGTTTACACGATGTTCACACAGAAGTTGAAAACTAACGGTGCCGAGGGGTGCCAACGAAGGGTTGGGGAAATATGAATTTGAAATTAGGGAGGACTCTCGCGTCCGTGGCACTGGTTGGCGGCTTCGTCGTCGCAGTGTTGCCGGTCGTGAGTTCAGCAGGTACGCCTACGGTTTCGGACAGCACGTTCAACACGAGCTTTTCGACCATGAAGTACCTGAAGTCAGTTGTTGCCAAGGGTAAGGGCAGCATTGCCGTTATCTTGCCGGACTCGAAGTCATCGGCTCGCTACACAGAGTTTGACGCTCCTTACTTGACCAAGGCCTTCAAGGCCGCTGGTCTCAAGGGCAATCAATTCTCAGTGCAGAACGCCCAGGGCAGCGACGCGAGGCAGTTCACTGACGCCCAGGCAGCCATTGCCAAGGGTGCGAAAGTGCTCGTAATCGACCCGCTTGACTCCACCACTGGTGCAGTCATTGAAGGGTACGCGAAGGCTCGTGGAGTCAAAGTCATTGACTACGACCGTTTGACGCTCGGTGGCGCTCGTAGCTACTACGTCAGCTTCGACAACACGGCCGTTGGCAAGTTGATCGGCGAGGGTGAAGTGTCATGCTTGTCGTCCTGGAATGTGACGAACCCAGTTCTTTACATCTCCTACGGAGCGCCTACTGACAACAACGCCACGTTGTTCGCCAAGGGTTACAACGGTGTCTTGTCAGCCGCCGGGTTCAACACGACCTCGACGACGACCACCGGCGCGAAGCAGTCAGTGCTCGAGAGCGCTGGAACATGGGACGGTCCTACGGCCCTTACCGACTTCCAGGCCGCTTTCACCGCGCACCCGACCATCAACGCCGCGCTGACGCCGAATGACAACAACGCCTCAGGCATCATCGCCTACTTGCAGAGCAAGGGCCTTAAGCCCAAGACGTTCCCGTTCACGGGTCAGGACGCGTCACTGGTTGGATTCCAGAACGTGATCTCTGGTTACCAGTGCGGTACCGTCTACAAGCCGATCTGGCTCGAAGCACAGGCGGCCGCGTCATTGGCCGTCTACCTGCGTGCTGGCGTAAAGCCACCAGCGGGCTTGGCTAACGGCACGACGCCTGACACCTTGACGGGTCAGAACGTGAAGTCAGTTCTCTTGACTGCCACGTGGGTCACCCCGGACAAGATTGAGGCGACGGTCATCAAGGACGGCGTCATCAAGGCGTCCGACCTCTGCACCTCGTCGGCTCCGAAGGTCGCTGGCCTCACGCCTCCGACTTACGCTGCTGACTGCACGACGTACGGCATCAAGTAGTTCCAAACGATGGAGTCCACTTCTGAAGCGTCAAATACTCAGCACTCTGTAACCACGGACGCCGATGCCGGCGCTTCAGGAGTGAGTCCATCAAACGCAACACCACTGTTGAGCCTGCGCGGCGTGACGAAGCAATTCGGCGCCGTGCAGGCTCTTCGGGGTGTTGATCTCGACATTCCCAACGGCCAAGTCACCGCGCTCATTGGTGACAACGGTGCCGGGAAGTCCACGCTTATTAAGACCATCTCTGGAATCTGGGCGCCGTCCGAGGGGCACATGTTCTGGAAGGGCGAGGAAGTACACGTTCACTCGCCTCGCGACGCCGCGCGATTGGGCATCGCCACGGTGTACCAAGACCTTGCGCTCTGCGACAATCTCGACATCGTCCAGAATCTGTACCTCGGTCGAGAAGAGACCGATCACGCTTTACTCGACGAGATCAAAATGGAGTTGACGACGATCCAGACGTTGAAGGATCTTTCCGTCTCCACCGTCCGATCGGTGCGCCAGCTGGTGGGTTCGCTCTCGGGTGGCCAACGTCAGGCGGTAGCCGTCGCTCGCGCCGTCATGCGGGACTCGCAGCTCGTCATCATGGACGAACCAACGGCCGCACTCGGAGTCTCACAGACGGCGCAGGTGTTGGAGCTCATTCGTACGCTGGCCGCGCGAGGCATCGCCGTGCTGGTCATTTCGCACAACTTGATCGACGTCTTCAGCGTCGCCGATCGCGTCGCCGTCATGTACTTGGGTAACCTCGTGAGCAGTGGACCAGTGGCGAACTACGACACGGCGAGCGCCGTCGAGTTGATCACCACTGGCGAAACGAGTCGCGCTGCGACGTCGCTGACCTCAGCTCAATAAATCGAAAGGCACTAGGACCTTGTCCACCCCTCCGCAGGAAGACTCCCACCACGTGGGACTCGATTCGACGACGTCGAGTCATCCATTGGTCCAGCAGCTGAAGAAGATTCGACAAGGCGACAGCGGTCTGTTGCCGATTTTGGTCGGCCTCGCCGCCCTCGTCATCTACTTTCAGATCCGTAGCTCCGTCTTTCTCTCGGCTGGCAACATCACTAACCTCTTCGTTCAAGCGACGATCTTCATCCTGCTCGGCATGGCGGAGATTTGGCTTCTCCTCATCGGTGAGATCGACCTTTCAGCCGGCTTCAACGCAGGCGTTGGTGGCGCCATCGCGGTCATCTTGGTCGACCACCAGTTTCACTGGCCGTGGTTCTTGGCGCTCGGTCTGGCCATGGTCGTCTCGACGGGCATCGGCATCATCAACGGACTCCTCGTGATTCTTTTGCGACTTCCCTCGTTCATCGTCACCTTGGCCGGTCTGTTGGGTCTTCAGGGCGTCCTGATCTATATCGTCGACCGACAAGGAACTGGTGGCGTCGTCTCGGTTCAAGAGAAAGTTCTCTACAACCTTGTCAATGGCAACCTGACGCCTCTGTGGACTTGGATCGTCGTCGTCGTACTCGTCGTGCTGAGCAGCATCGTCATGTTGCGCGGAGACCGGAAACGTCGGCGAAGTGGTCTGCCCGGCAAACCCTTCTTCATCACCGTTATCAAGATTGTGGCGCTCGCCGTGGCTGGCCTTCTTCTCGTGTTGGTGTTCAACACGAATCGCTCGTCCTTCACGCACCTGAGCGGCATGCCCTTCGCCATTCCGATTGACCTCTTTGTCCTTGGCGTGGGTGGCTTCATCTTGGCCAAGACCAAGCCCGGTCGCTACCTCTACGCGATCGGTGGCAACATCGAAGCCGCTCGACGCGCGGGAATCAACGTGAACCGCTACCGGCTCATGGCGTTCGGCCTCACCGGCCTCACCGCGGGTATCGCGGGACTGCTCTACGTGTCGCGTCTCGTCGGCATCTCCGATGGCATCGAGGGAGGCACGTACGTGCTCTACGCGGTCGCGGCCGCGGTCATCGGTGGCACCAGTCTCTTCGGTGGACGCGGGAAGATGATCCACGCCGTCATCGGTGGCCTCGTCATCGCGACGATCGACAACGGCATGGCGCTCATTGGCTTGAGCGCGGCGACGCAACTCATCGCCACGGCCCTCGTGCTCTTGGCCGCCGTCACCGTTGACTCGGTTGCGCGTCGCGCGAGCAGCAACGCCCGCTGAGCGGAGCATTGAACGACGCAGTTCTGGCGCGAGACATCACTGGACGTGCTCGCTGCGACACACTTGGTTTGATGACGTCGCGTCGGAGCTACTGAAGGTAGCGAAGTTCTTGTCGACGGATCTTGCCGTTCACGGTTCGAGGGATGGCGGCGACGTAGCGAATCTCCTTGGGTTTCGCCCACGGGCCGATTCGGTCATTCGCCAACGCCATTATCTCCGCGTCGTGGTTGGCGCCGTCGCCCACTACGAGTGCTACGACGCGCTCGCCCCACTCGCCGTCGAACTCTGACGTGACGGCCACGTCGCGTACCTGGGCCAGGGTCGAGATCACCGCCTCGAGGTCCTCGGGCCAGAGCTTTTCGCCGCCGGTGGTGATGACGAAACCAAGTCGCCCACGAACGCGAACTCTGCCGTCGAGGACGTCACCACCGTCGCCCGTCGGAAACCAGTCTGCTCTTCCGTCGGGTCCCACGATGCTCGGACGCGCCATCGTGCGGTACGAGCGAAAGAGAGTGGGGGAGCGAACGATGAGCTCGCCCTCCACGCTCGCGACGTCGACGCCCGGAAGCGCCACGCCGTCGTAGACGATCCCCGAACCCGTCTCCGTCATGCCCCACGTCGTGACGACGTTGGACGGGAGATCACCGGGCGGGCGAGCGCCGCCGAGCAACACCCGGAAGTAACCACTGACGTCGTGGCGCGCGAGTTGGGTGCGCACGAGCGCCACGTGGGTGGCACCTAAACGTGGCGCGTCGTCGAGGGGCGTCGTTGGCGACCAGCACAAGGAAGCGTCGCTCACGATCGCGCGAAGGAGTACGGCGAGACCGCCAATGTGATTCGCGGGTAGACAGGGGAACCAGACGGGCGCCGTGTCCCCGCGCAACGTACTCTGCGTGAGATCGGCACTCGCGCGAAGCGCGGTCCACGAGAGTTCCGCCGCCTTGGGCACACCGCTCGACCCCGACGTCAGCATCACGAGTCCGACCTCGTCCTCGACGAGCTGACCCTCCCTGCGCGTCCCTCGTCCGTCCTCGCCGAGGATGGACGTCGCGCCGAGGAGCGAGAGTTCTTCGTCTCGTCGTCGCGGAGAAAGGCGCTGGTCGAGGACGCAAAAAGCTTCGCCGGATTCGGCACACTCGCGTAGAGCTCGCTCGAGCTCTACGCCGAGTGGCAGGTCGATCGCCAGGAGGTCTTTCACGTAGAGAGATTAGGTGCGCGCGACGACGCGACGACGCGCTAGCGGGCGCGTCGAGGTGTCGCAGAACCGATGCTGACCTCATTTCGTTTGTTCGGCGAGTGCGCGTGTCAAACGTTCGAACGAGGGATCGCGGGGCCCAGCGCAGGGACGAGCCCGTGCGCACTGACGGTAGCGTGGACGACATGGCTGACACCGTTATTCAAGGTCCACCGCTCGACCCGGTAGAGGAGTTTCGATCCCAGGCGTTGCCCGAGTGGGAGCGTGTGGGCGAGTATCGCGACCTGCTTTACGAAGTCGCCGAGGGCATCGCGCGCGTCACGATCAACCGACCGGAGGTTCGCAACGCCTTTCGCCCCCAGACCCTCTTCGAACTGGCTCACGCGTTCGAGCGGGCCCGAGATGACATCACGGTGGGCGTCATCATCTTGACGGGCGCGGGACCCGACGCCTTCTGCTCTGGAGGTGACCAGCGGATCCGTGGTGACGACGGGTACATCGGTGACGACGAGGTCGCTCAACACGGGGTGGGCCGCCTGAACGTCTTGGACCTTCAGATCCAGATTCGTCGACTTCCCAAACCGGTCATCGCGCAGGTCGCGGGCTACGCGATCGGGGGAGGACACATCTTGCACTTGGTCTGCGACCTCTCTATCGCCGCCGACAACGCTCGCTTCGGTCAGACCGGGCCCCGCGTCGGCTCCTTCGATGGAGGCTACGGTTCGTCGCTCTTAGCGCGAACGATCGGCCTCAAGCGTGCCAAGGAGGTGTGGTTCCTCTGTCGTCAGTACGACGCGGCGCAGGCGCTCGAGTGGGGACTCGTGAACACGGTCGTGCCCCTCGACGACCTCGAGCGCGAGACGGTGGCGTGGTGTCGTCAGATCTTGACGTTGTCACCCATCGCGCTTCGCATGTTGAAGGCCGGGTTCAACGCCGCCGACGACGGGCTCGCTGGCGTGCAGCAGCTCGCGGGTGACGCGACCATGCTCTTCTACATGTCAGAAGAGGGTCAAGAAGGTCGTAACGCGTACCTCGAACGACGTAAGCCCGACTTCTCGAAGTTCCCCAAGCGTCCATGATCGAGGCGCCCGGAGTGCAAGAGCGTTGGATCCTCGCGGCGCGACCGCGTACGTTACCCGCAGCTGCCGTGCCCGTCGTCGTGGGCACGTTGCTCATTCGCCCGCTCACGATCAACTGGCTCAACTCGGTGCTGTGTCTCGTCATCGCGCTCGCGCTCCAGGTCGCTACGAACTACGCGAACGATTACTCCGACGGGATCCGGGGGACTGACGAGGGGCGCGTCGGTCCCTTCCGTCTCACCGTGTCAAAACTCGTGGCGGCGAAGAGCGTGCGCAACGCCGCCGGGTTGGGCTTCGCCGTCGCCGCTGTCGCGGGACTGTGGTTGGCGTCGCGCACGTCCTGGTGGCTGGTGCTCATTGGCCTCAGCGCGATGCTCGCGGGTTGGTTCTACACGGGGGGTCCGAAGCCCTACGGCTACTACGGTTTTGGCGAACTCTTCGTCTTCATCTACTTCGGCCTCGTCGCGACGGTCGGCACCGCGTACGTCCAACACGGGACGATCCCTTCTCGCGCCTGGTGGCTGGGTGTCGCCGTCGGCTTCATGGCCTGCGCGCTCTTGGAAGCGAACAATCTTCGCGACGTTGACGGCGACCAAGCCGTAGGCAAGAAGACCTTGGCCGCGCGGCTCGGCCGCCAACGTGGGGCGTGGCTCTACGTCGGCTGTGTCGCGGGTGTCGTGGTGGGCGTCGTCGGCGCTCGACAGCTCGCCGTCGTGCTCGCGACCGTCGTCTTGTACTTTCCAGCCCTGCGCCTCGCCTTCTCCAAGAAGCAAGGGCGAGAGCTCATCATCTTGCTGCAGTACTCGGCGCGTACGCAGTTGGCGTTGGGCGCCCTTCTCGGCGTCCTCCTGGCGTCGAACGCCTACTGGGGCTGAACGCTCGCTACGAGCGCCGCGACGTCATCGGGGCGCTCGAGGTGCGCCGCGTGTCCGGCGCCCGGGACGAGTGAGGTAGTGGAAACCCGAAGTGTGTCGTGGAGAAGGCGCGCTTCGTGTACGAACTTGGTGTCGTTCGCGCCCGCGATAACGAGTGTCGGGACGCTCAGTTCCGTCAACGTCGCACCGAGCCACGCCTGGGTTCCGGTTCCGGCGGTGCGAAGTGAGTTCGCGAGGCCCCGCGCGTCGGAACTCCTCGCGGCGCGTTCGAGCGGATCGTCGGGCAGGCTAGCGAACAGGGGCTGGGCCAACCATTCGTCGAGGAACGCTTCAGCGCCGATGAGTTCCACTCGATCGGCCAGAGCGTTGTCACGGGCGCGCCGCTGCGCACGCTCGCCGTTGTCGGCGATGCCGAGCGTCGCGCTCAGTACGACGAGTGACGAGAGTCGCTCTTGATGGCGCGCCGCGAAGTGCAAGGCGACACGTCCTCCCATCGAGTAGCCACCCAAAATGAATGGTTCGCTCGGCAGCGCTTGCGCGAGGAGGTCGGCGGTCTCCTCCAGCGACGCGCTGATTGCGGAGTTTTCTCCGTGACCCGGCAGGTCGATGGTAAGGACTTCGTTGGTTCCTGCCAGAATGGACTGGAACGTACGGCCCGAGTCCTTGGTTTGCGTAAAGCCGTGTAGCCACACGAGGACCGGACCTGAGCCATTTCGCTGTAGACCGAGGAGTGACATTGCCACGTAGCGTACCGAGCCCCAGCGTGGCCCAGGCCACGTTCGCCGCGACGCTCTTCGACGAGTGGATCGAGGCGGGCCTGCGTGACGTCGTCATTTCGCCCGGTTCTCGTTCGACGCCTTTGGTGCTCGCCGCCGCCCAACGCGACGAACTGACGTTGCACGTTCGACTTGACGAGCGCAGCGCCGGATTCTTCGCACTGGGGCGCTCGCTCGCGACCAAGATGCCGGTCGTCATCATCGTGACGAGCGGCACTGCCGCGACCGAACTGCACGCCTGCGTCGCCGAAGCGGACCTCGCGTTCGTCCCTCTCGTCGTCGTCACGGCCGATCGTCCACCTGAACTGCACGGCGTCGGTGCGCCGCAGACCATCGAGCAAGGCCGACTCTACGGCGCCATGGTCCGCCTCTTCGAGGATCCCGGTGTCGCCGATCTGGAACACGCCTCGTCTTGGCGACCGTTGGCGAGCCGGTTATGGCACGCGGCCCGGGGTGACGACGCCTCGCCGGGACCGGTGCACTTGAACGCCGCGTTCGTTGAACCGCTCGTGGCGACCCCCCTTGAACTCCCGGAGAGCACCGTAGCGTCGCGTTCGAAGGTGCGCGCGAGCGACCCGCTGGACGCGGCGGCGTTCGACGTTTCGGGCCAATCGGTGCTCTGTGTCGTCGGACGCGGCGTGTCCCGAGATGTCATCGGGGAGTGTCGCGAACTCGACTGGGTCGTTCTCGGCGACGCGACGGCACAGGGATCGCTTCCATATTTTGACGCGCTTCTTCGGTCCGTCGACTTCAGTGAACGTGCGCGACCGGACGTCGTCGTACGTCTCGGGGGCATTCCGGCGTCGAAAGTACTCGGTGAACGGCTCCTCGAGTGGAACGTTCGAACCGTCGGCCTGAGCGGCGCCGGCTTCATCGCGGATCCCGACCATCTCATCAGCGAGACGTACGCGGGGCTTCCACGTCGAGATGACCCACGTCACGTCGCGGATAGCGACTACGCCCTCCTTTGGCGTGGAGCCTCGAACGAGGTGGCCACGTGGCTTGAGCGCGTTGAACGTGAAGAGAGTGAGTTCAACGAACCAGTCGTCGCGCGTACGGTCGTCGAGGCCAGTACTGTCTCGGACGTCGCACTCGTCGTGGGTTCGTCGATGCCGGTGCGCGACGTCGAGTGGTGGGCGCCGCCGCGTCGAAGCGCCACCTACGCCAATCGTGGCGCCAACGGAATCGACGGCGTGGTATCGACCGTGCTCGGAGTCGCCGCTGGGTCGAAGGCGATCGGTCTGGTGGGCGATCTCACGATGCTGCACGACGTGTCGGGTCTCGTCGAAGGCCTCGGTGCCGTCGGTGGTTCGTGCGTCCTCGTCGTGGTGGACAACGGCGGCGGCGGCATCTTCTCTTTTCTTCCCCAGGCGACGATCCTCGAGAACGAGCGGTTCGAACTGCTCTTCGCCACGCCTCGCGTCTACGACCTCGAGGTGGTGGCGAACGCGTTCGGACACGCGGCGACGACGGTGACGACGGCCGAGGAGTTGCGCACCGCGATTGAGAAGGGCGTCGCCAGTGAGGGTCTCAGCGTGGTCGTGGCGAAAGTGCCTTCACGCGCAGAGAACGTCACGCTCCACCAGAAGTGGAACGATCACGTCAACGACCTCGTGAACCGGAGCAACGGGTGATCGCGTCACTTCCGGCGTCACTTATCTTGGCGATTCCCCTCGCGATCGCGGCGGGATTCATCTCCTTCGCGTCGCCCTGCGTGCTCCCACTCCTGCCCGGCTACGTCGCGTTTCTCACGGGCGCCACCGGAAGGCTTGAGGGACGTTCGGAAAAGGGGAGAGCCTTCGTTGGTTCGATCGCGTTCGTGCTCGGCTTCGCCTTCGTCTTCGTGAGTCTCGGAGCTCTCTTCGGGGGATTTGGCTCGTCCATGAAAGTCCATCAACGTATCTTGGAAGAGGTCTTCGGCGTCGTGACCATCCTTCTCGGGTTCTTTTTCGCCGGTTGGTTGCCGTCAAAATGGTTGCAACGCGATCGTCGAGTGCATCGACTTCCCAGTGTCTCGATCATTGGAGCCGCGGCGTTGGGTTTTACCTTCGGTCTCGGATGGACCCCGTGTATCGGGCCGACACTCTCCGCGATCCTCACCCTCGCGGGCTCCTCGTCGGGTGCGTCGGCCCTGCGCGGATCGGTGCTCGCGTTCTTCTACTGTCTCGGACTCGGCGTCCCCTTCGTCGTCGCCGCGCTCGCCACCGAGTGGATGGCGACGGTCTCGACGTGGTTGCGACGTCACGCCAAGACGATCGGCGTTATCGGTGGCGTGTTGCTCATCGCGATCGGCGTGAGTGAGGTCACGGGACTCTGGCACACGTTCGTGCTGTGGATCCAGACGCACTTGCCCGCGACGAGCTCCTTCTAGTAGCGAAGGAGCCTCGTAGACTGAGGCGATGAATGTACTCGACGACTGGCAATTTCGCGGTCTCATCCATCAGACCACCGACGACGAGATCTTTGATCGTCTGAGCGCGGGATCGGTCACGCTGTACATCGGTTTCGACCCGACGGCTCCCTCGCTGCACCTCGGTCACCTCTTTCCACTCTGTAACCTGCGCCGTCTTCAGCTCGCCGGCAACGCTCCGATCGCGCTCGCCGGGGGCGGAACTGGGCTCATCGGCGATCCGAGCTTCAAGGACGTCGAGCGGCCCCTCTTGACGAGAGAGGCGCTGGACATCAACGTCGCGGGGATCGGTGAGCAGATGAGTCGTTTCCTCGACTTCTCACCCAGCGCGGGCAAGGCCCGAGCGAAGCTGTTGAACAACGCGGACTGGCTCACGACGATCTCCTTGACGGACTTCCTTCGTGACGTTGGAAAACACTTCACGGTCAATCAGATGATCGCGAAGGAGTCGGTCAAGAGTCGCCTCGATCGCGACGACGTCGGACTCTCGTTCACCGAGTTCGCGTACATGCTCTTACAGGCGTACGACTTCTTGCGTTTGAACCTCGATCACGGCTGCACCCTTCAATTGGGAGGCTCGGACCAGTGGGGCAATATCACGATGGGTACCGAACTCGTGCGAAAGGCGACGGGCGCGTCGGCGGCCGGTCTCACGTCGCCGTTGCTGTTGCGCCCGGACGGAACGAAATTCGGCAAGTCCGAGGGAGGTGAGCAGGTGTGGCTCGACGCCGCGCGCACCTCGCCGTTCAAGATGCACCAGTTTCTCCTCAACAGCGACGACGAGGTCGCGTCGGCGCTACTGCGCTTCTTCACGTTCCTCGATCACGAGACGATCCTCGGACTCGACGAAGCCACGGCGAGCGTGCCCAAAGAGCGCCGGGCGCAACGTGCGCTCGCCAACGAAGTCGTCGCCATGGTCCACGGTGACGACGCCGCGAAGAAGGCCGAACGTGCCGGCGAGGCCCTCTTCACCGAGACCATCGCCGACCTCGACGAAGCGACGTTGCTCGAGGTCGTCGCGGACGCGCCGTCCTCGACGTGGTCTCGCGACGAGCTCTCGCAGGGCGTCGACCCGGTAGACCTCCTCGTCGGCAGTCAACTCGCGAAATCCAAGGCCGAGGCCCGTCGCTACCTCGAACAAGGCGGTGTCTACGTCAACAACGTGCGCCTCGACGCGACCTCGCGCGTCGCGATCACGGACGCTTTGCACGGACGGTACTTAGTGCTCCGTCGCGGTCGACGACAGCTCCATCTCTTGGTCGCGGCGTGATTCGAGCCGTCGCCCTTTTGCTGGCTGCCGGCCTTCTTCTCAGTGCGTGTGGCTCCATCAGTGCGTCAAAGGCTATGACGACCTGGGCTGCGCAGAACGGCTACACCGCCAACGTGAAAACACTGACGAGCGACGCGAAGCACGCGGCGCTCGCCCTTCGTGATCCCTCGACGTCGAACGCGTCGTTGCACACCGTGTGCGCGGTGTTGGACCTCGAGACCGAACAGGAGAACGCCGCGCTGCCCACGCCCGACAACCAAGCGACGAACCTCATCTCGAAGGCTCTCAACACGCTGGGCGCGGCGTCGGTCGAGTGCTACGGCGCTTCGTCGAACGTGACCAAGCGGGCGAAGGCCCTGCGTAGTCTCACGAGCGGCGTCAGCTTCCTCGCTGAGGCGTCAGCGCGCGTCGCGAGCGTGGCGACGCCCTAGCTCGACGGAGGGCGCAGGTCAATTTCGAGGCGCAAGATACCATCCTCGAGTGTCGCCGTGGCGTCGCCCAGCATGGCGTAATCCTGGAAGTCGATCTTCGCGGCTTCGATGAAGCGAAGACGCTCGGGACCTTCCACCGGCGGCAGCCCTCGGCGCTTCACGGCGTCGGCGCGGTCACGAAAACGCTGGATCATGTCATTGGGGTCAAAGGCAGTGCTCACAGGCAAATGCTAGGGGTTATAGAGCGAGTTCGAGTTGGTAGTATGGATTCTCAACTCAGTGTTGTGGAGTTGTGGTCGCCGCCAGGTATTGGCCCGCGACGAGTGAGGAGTTGACGTGAAAAAGGGTCGCCATCGCCGTTTTGTAGAAGCTCGTGAAATGAAGCGATCCACGGGTCCTCGAGCCACCACCTGCGTGGAGTGCGGAGCCCCGCCGGACGACGTGCACGCCGAATGGTGCCTCGTCGAAGAGGACCGCTACGACGAGATCCTCGGTTCACTGCCTCGAACGAGCTTCACCGAAGAGGATCCTCTCGCCGCTGAAGGTTAACCCTTCTTACGAAGCACCGGATGGGCGAGACGCGTGCCCTGTGGTTGCGACGCGCGATTGTCCATGTACGCGCGAAGTCGGTTGTAGACCGTGACACCGACCATCGCCGTGAGTTCTTCGCGCATGGAGTCCACAACGCGCGTCTTGCCAACGAAGGCCGAAGCGGACTCGGTGCACCACCAGTGGAACTCCGATCCGCCCGGACCCCAGTCGCGACGATCCCACTGCGAGATGCGCGTGACGACGTGGCCGTCATCCTTCACCTCGTCGTCGCGGTGCAGCGGAAGCTGCCAACAGACTTCGGGCTTTAGGGGAATGTAGCTCTCGTCGTTGTCGATGGCCATGACGTGGAGGGCGCAGCCCGGTCCGCGAGCGAAGCCGGGCCGATTCAAGAAGATGCACGCGTTCTGCACGAGTTTGGAGACGATCTCACCGTTCTTCTTCACTCTCGTGGTGCCGTTCTTGCCCTTGGCTTTGAACTGCCACTGGTCGGCGGTGAGGCGCTTCGCGGCCTTTTCGACGCGTCGCTGGTCCTTTTCATCGGTGAAGTGCGCGCCGTAACTACAGCACCCCTGAACCAGTTCGGGCGTGGGTCCGGTGAGGACACCCTGGCAGCCGTTACCGAAGATGCACGTCCAATTGCTCTCGAGGAACGTCACGTCGAACATCCAGGTTCGCTCGCGTTTGGTGTCTTCAAAACTGACCCATTCATGGGCGTCACTGGGGATGGAGGTCACAGTGAGAACTTACCGTGTGCGGCGTGTTCAGCAAGGTACCTCTAGACTTTGACCATGACTTCGATCGACACCTTTGACGTCTTAACGCTCACTGACGAGGCACGTAACGTGGTCCTCGACGCCCTCAACAACGAGACGCCGAGTGAGACGTTGGCCCTGTGGGTCGAAGTGACGGGTACGCGCGGCGCGGGGTACTCCTACGACCTGTACTTCTCCGAGTTGAACTTGGCGCCCGAAGGCGCCGCGATCGGACGAGACGGCGGCGTCACCATCGTCGTCCCGGCCGCCAGCGTCGATCGACTTCGTGGCAGTCGCCTCGAGTTCGCCGCCGAAGGCGGAGGTGGACTCGTCCTCGTCAATCCCAACAGCCCGACGCCCGAAGAGGTCAATCCGGGTATCCCCGAGGACATCCTGGCGTTCGGCGTTGAGGGTCCGTTGGCGACCGTCGCTCTCGTCGTGCTTGACGAGCAAGTCAATCCCTCGATCGCGTCGCACGGTGGGCGCGCTGATCTCGTGGCCCTCGACGAAGAGTCGAAGACCGCCTACATCAAACTTTCTGGCGGCTGCCAGGGCTGCGCGATGAGTCGCATGACACTCACGCAAGGTATCGAGACCATGCTGCGAGAGGCGATTCCCGAACTCGTGTCGGTGCTCGACGTCACCGACCACGCGTCGGGCGTCAATCCCTTCTACTCCCCGGAGTCGTAACAGCCAATCGGTTCAACCTAGAATTGAACAATGTTGCGCTTCCTCACCGCGGGTGAGAGTCATGGTCCGTCACTCAGTGTGATCGTCGAAGGACTCCCGGCGGGACTCGCCGTGGGGGTGGAGGAGCTGGCGAGCGAGCTAGCCCGCCGTCGACTCGGGTACGGACGGGGCCCGCGAATGCGTTTCGAGCGCGACGAACTACGTCTCATCGGCGGCGTTCGCCACGGTCGCACCTTGGGGTCGCCCGTGGCGGTGGAGATCCTCAACTCGGAGTGGCCGAAGTGGGAAGTCGAGATGTCGCCCGAGCCCGGAACGCCGAGCAAGAAACTCACCACGCCTCGGCCCGGTCACGCCGACCTGTCGGGGATGCAGAAGTACGGCTTCGACGACGCCCGCGACGTCCTCGAACGCGCGAGCGCACGCGAGACGGCGGCCCGCGTGGTCGCCGGCTCATTGGCCAAGTCGCTGCTCGCGGCCATTGGGGTGCAAATTGTCAGTCACGTGGTTCGCATAGGAGCCGCAGCCTCAGACGGCGACACGCGTCCGCTCCCCGCTGACCTCGAGCGAGTAGACGAGAGCGAGGTTCGCTGCTTCGACGCGGCCAGTGAAGCGGCCATGATCGCTGAGATCAAGGCCGCCGCGAAGGAGGGCGACTCGCTCGGCGGTGTCGTCGAGGTCATCGCCTACGGGGTACCCGTAGGTCTTGGCAGTCACGTGCACTGGGATCGCAAACTCGATGGCCTGCTGGCTGGAGCGCTCATGAGCATTCAAGCCGTGAAGGCGGTCGAGATCGGTGACGGCATGGCGCAAGCGGGTCAGCGTGGCAGCGTCGCGCACGACGCCATCGCGCTCGATCAGGGATTCACCCGGGGCGGGGGCTACGTGCGAAGAAGCGATCACGCGGGCGGCCTCGAGGGCGGTATCTCGTCGGGCGCGCCCGTCATCGCGAAGGTCGCCATGAAACCTCTCGCCACGCTCAATCGGCCGGTGCTCGAGACCGTTGACGTCGCGACGGGGGAGTCGACCGTGTCGTTCAAGGAGAGGACCGACGTCACCGCCGTTCCGGCGTTGGGCGTGATCGCCGAAGCCATGATGGCCTTGGTGCTCGCGAACGAGGCGCAACGAAAGTTTGGCGGCGACTCCCTTGAGGAGTTCATACGTAATCACGATTCGTACGTGGCGAACCTGGGCTCTTCGGCCTCGGCCGCTCGACCGCAGTAGCCGTGGCCCGTCTCGTCCTGGTTGGGCTGCCGGGCGTGGGCAAGTCAACCCTCGCGAGGGCGCTCGCTGAATCATGGCGTTGCGCGATGATCGACACCGATGACCTCGTGGCGACGACCGTCGGCGTTCCGGTCGCGCAGTATCTGCGTGAACACGGCGAGCCGGCGTTTCGAGAGAGGGAACTCGACGCCCTACGTAGCGCACTTGACAGTGACGCCGTGATCGCGACGGGTGCCGGCGTCGTCGTGACGAGCGCGGCACGCGAACTCCTGGCGAAAGTGCCCACGTACTGGCTCGACAGCGACGACGAAACACTGCTCGGACGTGTCGGGAACAGCGAGCGGCCGCTGCTCGGCGATGATCACCGTCAGGGACTCGCGACGCTCCGTGCCCAACGCGAGGCGTGGTATCGATCGAGTGCTCGCCGTCGGGTGGATTCGTCGGGCACCATCGATGACGTCGTGCAGCGAATACAAAGAGAAGTGGAAAGCGTGACGCCGTGAACGTGACCGTCGAACTCGACGAGCGAAGTTACGACGTCGTCATCGAAGCCGACGCCCGCCGTCAGTTGGCCGATTTGGTGAAGCGCCGAGCACCTCGGGCGAAGAACGTCGCCTTCGTCACGTCGCCGTCGCTCGCGACACAGTCCTGGTTCGATATCGACAGCGGTCATGAACAGTTCGTGCTCACCGTCCCCGAGGGTGAAGCCGCGAAGACGATGGGCTCGCTCGAAGAGCTCCTCGAGTCGTTGGCCGAACGTCGACTCTCGCGCGATGACGTCATCGTCGGCGTCGGCGGCGGCGCCGTCACCGACCTCGCGGGCTTCGCCGCCGCGACGTACCTACGAGGAGTGGCACTGGTGCAGCTTCCTACGTCGCTCGTGGGACAAGTTGACGCGGCCATTGGCGGCAAGACCGGCGTCAACCTCAGTGCCGGGAAGAACTTGGCCGGGGCGTTCTACCAGCCACTCGGCGTCCTGTGCGACACGAGTGTGCTCGCGACGTTGCCCGAGCGTGAACGCAAGAGTGGCTTTGGAGAGATCGCCAAGTGTTGGCTCCTCGACGGAAGAGGGGTTGACGAACTCGCGACCACGCCACTATCTGACCTGATCGAACTCGCGGTGCGGCTGAAGGCGAACGTCGTGTCGAACGACGAGCGCGAAGGCGGTCTTCGGGCAGTGCTGAACTACGGGCACACGCTCGCGCACGCGCTCGAGAAGCTTTCACTGCGTGACGACCCCGACGCCTTGCGCCACGGTGAGGCGGTGGCGATCGGCCTCGCCTTCGCGGCTCGATTGGCGAAGACGCTCGGTCGAATCAGCGACGACGAAGTGACCAAGCATGACTCGGTGCTCGAGCAGTTGGGTCTCAGCACCGCGATACCGGCGCGCTTCGACACCAACGACCTATTGGAGGCCATGGGCCACGACAAGAAGGCCCACCACGATCTGAGCTTCGTGTTGGAAGGTCCTTCGGGATTCTCGGTCGTCTCGGACGTGGACGAGGCGATCGTGCGAGAAGTACTCGAACGATTCAGGGGAGCACAATGAGTGGCGAGATCTTGCTGTTGTCAGGACCGAATCTGGATTTACTCGGCGAACGTAGCCCTGAGATCTACGGCGCGAGCTCTCTCGCTGAGCACGTTGCGCGGTTTCGCGAGCTCGCGAGCGCTGCCGGGTACAGCGTTCGCGATCTGCAGTCCAACTTCGAAGGGGATCTCATCGAGGCCGTGCACGGTGCGCGCGGCGTTGACGTCGCGCTCGTCATCAACGCTGGCGCACTCACGCACTCGTCGTGGGCACTGCACGACGCGTTGGCGACCTTCGAGGGCGTGAAGATTGAGGTCCATCTCTCGAACCCGGCGGCGCGCGAGCCCTTTCGCCACGTCAGTACGCTCGCGGGCGTCGTGAACGGTTCGATCGCGGGCTTTGGCGCGTTGAGTTACGAACTGGCCTTCGAAGCGGCGCGTCGACTACTCGAATCGTCCTAGTTCGGCCAGCAAGCGCGTTTGCCTAGACTGGGCTGCGCACGAATCGCGAAAGGCACCTAGGCCCATGGCCGCAATCTCAACCTCGGACATCAAGAACGGCATCACCCTCAAGATCGACGAAGGGCTCTTCACGGTGCTGGAGTTTCAGCACGTGAAGCCCGGCAAGGGCGGCGCCTTCGTGCGCACCAAGCTCCGCAACGCTCGCTCGGGTGCCGTCATCGAACGTACCTACCGTGCGGATGAGCGCCTCGAGCAGGCAATCATCGACAAGCGCGACACCCAGTATCTCTACCGAGACGGGGATGACTACATCTTCATGGACCAGTCCAACTTCGACCAGTTGCCGGTCTCGTCGAAGAGCTTGGGTGAAGCTTCGAATTTCTTGAAGGAGACGGGAAAGGCCATGCTGATCTCCTACAACGACGAGATCATCGGTGTGGAACTGCCAGCGTCAGTGGAACTCACGATCGCCGAGACCGAACCCGGCGTCCAGGGCGATCGCGTGTCGGGCGCGCGAAAGGCCGCCACGCTCGAAACCGGTTACGTGGTCCAAGTGCCACTGTTCGTCGGCCCGGGTGAGGCCATCAAGGTCGACACGCGCACCGGCGAGTACATGACCCGAGCGTAGGGTGAGCGAACTCGGCCAGCGCCGTCACCTCGCTCGCGAACGTGCGCTCGAGCTCGCGTACGAAGCGAGCATGAAGGGAAGAACGTTCAGTGCCATCGTGAGCGAACTGGTCGTGATGCCAGACAAGTACACGGTGTCAATCCTCAACTCCACAGAAGAGAATCGTCCTCGGATCGAAGAACTCATCACGGAGAACTCGCACGAGTGGACGCTCGATCGACTGGCCCTCATGGACCGTTTAATCATGTCGTTGGCGCTCGGAGAGTTGATCATGGATGATGCCCCGCCCGTGGCGGTGGTGCTCGACGAATCAGTGGAGTTCGCGAAGATCTACTCGACCGAAGGATCGGCGTCGTTCGTCAACGGCGTACTCGCGACGTGTGTTGAACATCTAAAGTAAAGCTATTCCCCCCTCTTAAAGGAGTTGCTTCGTGCCCGGCATGAGTCAACAGTCAATTAATTTGACGAATGCTCTCGTGGTGACCATGTTTCGTCACTCACTCTTCGTCACCGGGCTGGTGTGGCTCGCAGCAATCGCGATCGTGATGATGGTGGTCCTCGTCGTGACGCGCAAGATCTTGAACTTCAATCTGTCGAGCGAAGGCCTGAGTGAGCCTCGGGCGCGGACCTACCTGCGCTGGGCGTTCGGTGCGATCTGGTTGTTCGACGGTTTCCTTCAATTTCAAGCGTCGATGCCGCTGGGTCTTGCCAACAACGTCATCGCGCCGCTGACGACGAACACGCCCTCGTGGTTGCACTGGCTCATGGAGCACGGCATCTTCTTGTGGAACAGCCACCCCATCTCGCTCGCCGTCGGGACCGCGTGGCTTCAAGTCGGCATTGGCTTGGTTTTACTGGTTTCGAACGGCCGAACTGGCCGGATCGTGGGTGGGGTCTCCGCGCTATGGGCAGCGCTGGTGTGGCTCATCGGCAACGGCGCGGGTGGGATGTTCGTGTCCGGTGCTTCGTTTCTCTTCGGTTGGCCGGGCGCGACGTTCTTCTACGTCTTCGCCGGCGTGTGGATCTTCGTCAAACCTGAAACGTTTCGCGAGCGATTTTCGAGCGTGACACTGCGGGTGTTGAGCGTGGTCGTCGCTTTCGCGGCATTGTTGCAGATGCTTCCGTCGGCGCAGTTCTGGCATGGGGGCAACTCCAACGCACTGACGACCATGACGACGTTCATGACGAAGACGGCCCAGCCGCAGGTGTTGGCGTGGTTCGTCCGTCACGTGGGCTCGCTCGCGGCGATGATGGGCGGAGGCTTCAACGTAGCGGTCATCCTTTGGTTGGGCGTCTGCGCCTTCGGTCTGTGGATGGCGCCCACACGTCTTTGGCGCTGGCCGGTGTGGACCCTCGTGATTGGTTGCCTCTTCTTTTGGCTCGTGTCCGAGGACACGTCGATCTTCGGTGGTCTGTCCACCGACGTGAACTCGCTGCTGCCCCTGGCGCTGCTCGCCTGGTGCGCGTCACCGGCGCTGCGAGGAAGTGAGCCGCGACAACGTCGACTACCACGAGAGATGACGAGCAGTGCCGGGGCGGTGGTCGCGACGTTCGCTTCCGCCATGATCCTTTTCTCGATGGCCCTGATGGCTGGGACCACGTTCGCGAGCGCCGAGACGACGCTCTACCAAGCACACAATGGTCCCGCTTCCGCGACGACGCTGAAGGCCCACCCGTTCACGCTCACCGACCAGTTCAACGCGACGTACTCACTCGGGGAACACCCGAAGCGTGTGACCCTGCTGACCTTTCTCGACCCGCGCTGCTGGACCGACTGCCCCTTACTGGCGAAACAGCTCGAGAACGTGCGCGCGGAGCTGTCCGCCAACGCGAACCTCGACATCGTGGCGGTCGCGGCGGATCCCTATCACGAGAACCTTTCCGACCTTCGCCACTTCATCGCCGTACGCGGTCTCGCGCACTTGAAGAACTTCTACTTCGTGACGGGAAAGCTCTCGAACGTCCGAAAGGTCTGGGCGGCGTACGGCATCGGCGTCTCCATGACGTCCAAAGACAAGATGAGTATCCACTCCGACTTCATGTTCCTCATCAGTCCGAAGATGGAACTGCGCTGGGTGATTCCCGATGACCCACTCTCGAGTTTGTCGGGCGTGGCGTCGGCTGTCTCCGAGCTTCGTGGGCTTCTGTCGTCGATGGGCGTGAACTAGAACCTTCGCTCAGCACCGCACGGGAAGCTCGCTCCAACGAGGTCCCGTGGCGCGTCCGTGCAGAAGAGTGACCGATGAGGCTGTTCGCTCCGCGGCGCCACTTTTCAGGCGTCGGACCGTCCGTCCGTTGACCCGTTGTGCACTCGTCGTAGGTACTCGTTGTACGCGTCGAGAGACTCGTCGCTCCTGGTGGGAGGGGTTTCTTTCGACACGGAGGTGTCGCCCTTTTCGTCGCGCAACATCTTTCGCCACATGTACACCCCGTAGGCGCCGAAGATGGGCCACTCGAAGACGTAGGCCCAGGAGAGTGAATTTCCTGAACGGGCCCGAAAAAACTCAAAAATGAAGCCCGCGAGGCACAGAACGACGACTAGAGCCAGCCCTAAGTGAATTCCGAGAATTCTCTTATTCTTTTCTTCCACAAGTCTTCACATTAGTGACGCTGCTCGTTATTCTTGGTTCGGAGTTCCAATGGGAACGCCTCGTCGCAAGGAGTTGAGAATGTCAAAGGGAGGGAGACTGGCAACGGTACTTGGGCTCTTCTTGGTGTCAATAGGTCTTGTGGTGTGGGCAGTCTCCACAGTGATAGCACCAGGTGTTCCAGGTGGGGTAGTGGACTTTACGCACGCGCAAGTGACTGGTCAGCCCGTGAACTTAACGGTGCAGACGGTGGGATCGATTGGCTTTGGTTCGCACCCGACGTGGGTCTCGTACCTCGTGATGGATCCAAGCACCGGCAAATGGGTCCACGACACGTCGTGGAGGCTTCCGGCGAACACCGTCATTCATATGACGGTAGATCAGTTCGACAGCGGTAGTCCGCTCCGTAACCAAGAGTGGGGTCAAGTCCAAGGCGTGATCGGTGGATCCGCCCAGTTGAACGGCGCGCCACTCACCGTGTTCAACTCGAATACCGGTGCGGGTGTTGCGCACACCTTCACGGTTCCCGCGATCAACCTGAGCGTGCCGTTGGTGGGCGTCACGGGGACGCCGTGCAGCGTCGCTCCGTGCAAACTGAGTGCCAATCCGCACAACATCGAAACCTTTAGCTTCAAAACACCGGGACCGGGCACCTACAACTGGCAGTGCTTCGTTCCCTGTGGACTTGGATACTTGTTCGGCAATGGAGGCCCGATGTCAACTCAGAACTACATGGGCGGCATACTGGAAGTGGTGAGCTAATCATGGCGTCAGAGAACTCATCTCGGAACGAACCGAATCACCTGCAGCGGATAACGATCATCTGGATCGTCCTGTCCGTGATCGGAGACCTGTTGTATTGGTTCCTCGTCGGTCCCCACGTACCTCCCGGAAGAATGACCACGACGGCGAAGGACAATCAGGAAGCGTTCAACGTCCTCTTCGTCGTAGCGTTCCCCGTCCTCGTAGCGATCTGGGAGTACATGGCGTACGCCGTCATCAACTGGCGTTCGAAGAAGGCGGGCGTCCCCGAGTCAGTCGGTGGACCGCAAGCTGCAGAAAATCGGAAGCTCCAGACAAATTGGATCGTCATCACGTCGGTCGTCGTGTTGCTCCTCGCCGCCTACGGAACCGTCGAAGTTATCGCTGGCAAGGGCTCGGGCGGCGGTGAGGGTCCCAATCCCATTTGGAATCCGAGTGGGGCCATCAAAGCTGAGACGGCCGCACTCGCCGGCACCGCGACCTGGTCGCCAGGTAGCAACCAGGTGCTTCCCGTGCAGGTCATCGCGCAGCAGTGGAAGTTCACGTACCGCTATCCCACGTTTGGAGGCTTCGAGTCTCCGTACCTCATCCTTCCCGTCAACACGGATATCGCTTTCAACGTGACGTCGCTCGACGTGATCCACAGTTTCTGGGCCTACCAGCTTGAGGTCAAGGCCGACGCCAACCCACAACAGAACAACGTGGCGTACACCAAGACGTTGCAACTCGGCAGCTTCACGGTTCGTTGCAGTGAGTTGTGCGGCATCTGGCACGGCTCGATGTTCAACTCCGGCAACGTCGTGTCACAAGCGGCCTTCGAAGCGTGGGCCACGAAGACCGAAGCCGCGAACGCGCAGAACACCAAAAACTTGCCACCGTTCGCCTGGACGTACGTTCCTGACGCCAACGGTGCGGCCGGTGGGTACTACATCGACGGTGGGGTCACGCCCTACAGCCCCTCAGAGGTCTACGGATCAAAGCAGCCTGGATCGTGATGATGATCAACTCGAAGATTGGCCAGACGTTAGTGACTAAGGAAACGGAGATCGCGCAATGACCATTAGCGCTGAACGACCGACGCAAGTAGACGACCACAGCCCGGTGTCGCCCGTTGCGGTGAAGGAACGAAGGGGGTTCGGCAGCGGTTGGCAGGGTCAGCACCTCGGCACCGCGATCATTGCGGGATTCCTCGGCTACATCTTCGGACACTGGCTGGGGAACTACATAGCGAGTAGTTACACCTACATCGCCAACAGTGGTCAGAACTCCGTCGCCGACCTCTTGGCACTCGTGTTCATGGTGGTTGGTTGGTACCTGGGCATCGGCGCACTGAACTACCCACTCGCGAAGATGGCCGGTCGCGAGGCGAAGCACGAAGTCGAGTACACGGGCTTCAGCAAGTATTTCCGTTACAACTTGGACCACAAGGTGGTCGGCCTTCAGTACGTGGTCGGAGTCTTGTTGTTCCTGTTCACTGGCGGACTTCTTGCGATGGCCATTCGTACCGAGCTGCTCAATCCGACGACGCACATCTTCAGTGCGGACACGTACATAAAGATCGTCAGCGAACACGGCACGATCATGATGATGATGGCGACGTCCGTCGTCGTCGGACCGCTCGGCAACTACTTCGTTCCGCTGATGATCGGCGCACGTCGCATGGCGTTCCCGCGCATCGAGGCGTTTAGTTTCTGGACCTTCCTCATTGGTTACGTCGTCATCTTCTCGGCTCTGCCCTATGGGGGTTTCCCCACCGGTTGGACTGGCTACGCGCCGCTCCAGACCCAGGCCGGTCCGGGAATGATCTCGTACCTCTTCGGATTCGCGGTCATTGGCGTGGGCATGATGACCGCTGGGTTCAATCTCGCGATCACCGTGATCAACTATCGAGCGCCCGGGATGACCTGGAGCCGCGTGCCCGTCTTCGTGTGGGGCATTCTGTCGACGGCGGCCTTGCTGACGTTGGCGACGCCGGTGCTCTTCTCGGCCGGTCTCTTTGGCATACTCGACAAGACAGCACAGACCGCCTTCTTCGTCACGGAACACGGTGGCAGTTCCTTCTTGTGGCAGAACCTCTTCTGGTTCTTCGGCCACCCCGAGGTGTACATCATGGCGCTACCTGGATTCGGCATCGTAGGAGAGATAATCCCTGTCTTTACGAGGAAACCACTGTTCGCGTACCGCGTCGCGGCCGCTGGAATGATCGGCGTGGCGTTGCTGTCGTTCTTCGTGTGGCAGCACCACTTGTTCCAGAGTGGCATTGACCCCGACATGCGTCCGCTGTTCATGCTCACCACCGAGTTGATCTCGATTCCGACGGGCTTTATCTTCTTGGTCGGCATGGGAACGCTCTATCGAGCGAAGATTAGATTTGAAGTGCCGATGCTGTTCTGTATGGCGGTGTACTTCAACTTCCTCATCGGCGGCGTGACCGGTGTCTTCCTATCGGACGTACCAGTGAACGTGACGGTGCACGGTGGCTTCTTCGTGCTGTCGCACTTCCACTACACGATCATGGGTGGCCTCATCTTCGCGTTCTTCGCTGGACTGTACTTCTGGCTACCGAAGATGACCGGTAAGACAATGAACAAGAAGCTCGGCCTGTGGCACTTCTGGACCATGTTCGTCTTCTTCAACTTGACGTTCTTCCCGATGTTCATCATTGGCCTGCTCGGTCAGCCCCGCAGGGTGTTCACGTACGCGAAGCACCTTCAGACGTTGAACGACTTCTCGTCGGTGTCCGCGTTCCTACTGGGTCTGTCGTTCCTCATCTTCGTGGCGAACCTCATGTACTCTCAGTTCATCAGCCCCGTGAAGTCGCCCGCGAACCCTTGGGACTCCCTTGGCCTCGAGTGGCAGACCGCGACGCCGATTCCTCGTCATAACTTTGACCGCATTCCGGTCATCATGACGGACCCCTACCACTACAGCGAAGAGGGAGCTCCGGCGGTGGCCGACTTTGGCGGCGGCGCGAAGGCTGACATGAGTAGTGCAACTGTTCCCGGCAACGACCCGGCTTAGTAGCGAGAGAAGAGCAAAGCCATGCCCGAAGAATTGATAAGAGAAACGCAGGCGGTCAGCGACACTCCTGAGGAGCAGGAGTTCGAACTGCGCGCCCACATCGGCTCCATCTGGAGCGGTGGGCGTCTGTTCATCGCGATGTATACCTTCTTGGACGCGTCGTTGATCTTCAGCTACTTCTACCTGCGCTCCAGCAACAATGGCCTGTTGTGGCGACCGAATCACGTCACCGCCCCGACGAGTTACGGATGGGCGATCTACGCGCTGGTACTGCTCGCGACGCTGATGGCCTTCTACGGACAAGTAAGGCTTCGTAAGGGGAGCGTTCTCGACTGGCAGATCGCGAGTTGGGTCGGTGTGTTCGCCGGTGCGTTCGCGTTGATGTTGCAGATCTGGGAGTTCACGGCAGTGCCGTTCGCGCCAGGATCCAGTGGCTACTCCTCGACGTTCATTGGCTTCGCCTGCATGAACATAATGACGTTGGTGGTGGTCACGTATTGGATTGAGACGAC
>DASZIH010000072.1:0-5606 GCA_035949355.1 Acidimicrobiales bacterium | reverse complement strand
AACGACGATGCGGTCTTCTAGTGGGTGCAACTTCATTCTTCTTGCCTCCTGAGCAATTAGCACTCGATACTTGCGACTGCCAATTTAGCAGCCAGCGGTCCCGAGTGCCAACAGTGACCGGCGTGCACGACGCAGGCACGGCGCTCGCTCGTACGTCCCTAGCTGGTCTCGGGGACGACCCTCGACGTCCTCATCGAGAAGTCCACGACGTCGGTCGTTCCATCAATCCTGGTCAGAGGGTACTCAAGAGGGAACGAACGGCTCAGGGCGACAAGCGCTCCCGGTGCCACGACGACTCGTCCTGGCGATAGAGGACGCGGTCGTGCAGTCGATCGTCTCGGTGTTGCCAGAACTCGAATCGTCCCGGCGTCAGACGGTACCCACCCCAGTTCTCGGGACGTGGCACCTCGCGACCCTCGAACTGGACCCCCAACGCCTCGACTCGAGCCTCGAGGGCCGCGCGACTCTCGAGGGGTTGGCTCTGGAAGCTCGCGTGCGCGCCGAGCTGACTTCCCCGAGCGCGCGTCGCGAAGTACGCGTCGGACTCGGCCGACGTCATCTTCTCCACGCCGCCTTCGATCCTGATCTGGCGGCCGAGCGGTTCGCAGTACCACAGGAGCGCCGCGCGGGGATTGCCGTCCAACTGACCGCCCTTGCGTGACTCGTAGTTGGTGTACCAGCCGAACGATCGGCCGTCGTGATGACGCAGCAGGACCATCCGCACGCTGGGCACACCGTCGGAGGTCGCGGTGGCGAGCGCCACCGCCTCGCGCTCGACCATGACGCCCTGCGCGTCGTCGAACCAACGTTGAAACTGCGTGAACGGATTCGCGTCGACGTCCTCCACGTCGAGGGGTACCCATCGATCGCTCACGAGACCTCCGCGAGTTGCCAGTTGGGTCGAGCGGAGAGGTCCAATGCACTCGGCACTCCCGTTGAGAGTCGATAGAGACCAGCGGCGGCGACCATCGCGGCGTTGTCGGTGCACATCGCCATCGTCGGCAGGTGAGCCACGAGTCCGAACTCTTTCGCGAGTTGCGTCACACCGTCGCGAAGGGCCGAGTTCGCCGCGACGCCGCCGGCGAGCGCGACACCGCGAACTTCGTAGCGCTCAAGTGCGTGGCGAAGCTTTCGCAGCAACTGTTCGCACAGGGCCGACTGGAACGACGCCGCCACGTCTTCGAGCGAGATCTCGCGGTGCGCCTCCGTGGCGCGAACGACCGCGGTCTTGAGTCCAGAAAAGGAGAGGTCGAAATCATCGCCGACCATGGACACTGGAAGTTTCAGCGCGCTCGAGACGCCCGCCTTCGCGAGCCGATCGATCTCCGGACCCCCGGGATACCCGAGGCCGAGCCAGCGTGCGACCTTGTCGTACGCCTCGCCCGCGGCGTCGTCGATGGTCTCACCGAGGACGTCGTGGTGGCCGGGTCCACGTTGCAGCACGATCAGGCTGTGGCCGCCCGACACCAGCAACGTCATGAGGGGCCACTCGAGATCCTTCGACTCGAGCAGTGGTGCGAAGAGATGGCCCTCCAGGTGGTTGACGCCCACGAACGGGATGCCCCACGCGAGAGACAGCGCTTTGGTGGTCGAGAGCCCCACCAAGAGCGAGCCGATGAGTCCCGGACCACTCGTCACGGCCAGACCGTCTATCGCCGGATCGCGCGGATCCAGACCGGCGTCATCGAGAGCGCGTCGGATGACCGGTCCGATCGTCGTCACGTGCGCGCGCCCCGCGAGTTCGGGTACCACGCCACCGAACGCACGATGTTGGTCGATCGAGGACTCGACGACCGACGAGAGGACCCGGAAGTCCTCGTCGACGACGGCCGCCGCCGTCTCGTCACAACTCGTTTCGATGCCGAGGACCAACGCCATCACGCCAGCGTAGGGCGCGGGCACTCGTGCTCAGGCCAGTTCCGCCCAGAGGATGAGGGCGTCTTCCTTCGTGCGCTCGTAGTAGTTCTTGCGCACGCCGACGGGCGAGAACCCGAAACGGAAGTAGAGCTCTTGCGCCCGAGTGTTGGAGACCGCGACCTCGAGCGTGGCACGTTGGACGCCGCGTT
This sequence comes from Acidimicrobiales bacterium, assembly GCA_035949355.1. GTDB lineage: Bacteria > Actinomycetota > Acidimicrobiia > Acidimicrobiales > RAAP-2 > RAAP-2. The sequence goes on along the minus strand of DASZIH010000072.1, from coordinate 3,540 downwards.
CCTTCGCGACCGTCCAGGCTTCGTTCATCAGCGCCGTCGCGATCCCTCGGCTCTCGTGTCCGGGCAGCGTCCCGATGGTGTTCACGTGCAGCTCGTCCATCACGTACATCACGCCGAGGTACCCGACGATCTTCTTGTCCTCGACGGCGACGGTGTAACGCCGTGTCTCGAGGTTCGTGATCTCGTCGAGCAACATCGAACGCGTCCACGGTTCGGGAAACTGCGCGACCTCGATGGAGAGCAGGTCCGGTACGTCACGCCGCTCCGCCAGCCGTATCGTCCACGCACTCACGATGAGCGTTCGCGCGTCGTGAAGTTCGCCACCGCGTCGGCCTCTCGCAGGTACAGCGGCACGATCCGCGATTCGACGGGCCGCTCGGCGCCAAGCCGAACCGCCTCGAGCACGGGAGGCACTCGTTGCTCCACGATCGTCGCGGTGCCGAGCGAGGTAAAGATCTCTTCGTAACGCCCGACGCCGTCGCCCGTGAACGTCACCGCGTCACCACGTTCGATCCATTCGTCGAGCACGCTCTGGGGCAGAGTCACCCTCGGTTCGCTCACCGGCGTGACGCCGTCGTCGAGACCGAAGGTCTGGACGAAGACTTCACCACGGCGACCATCGACCACGCTGACCAGATTGCCACGAACACCCGCGCGCGACGCTCCGTACGCCAAGAGCTCCAACGAGGTCACGCCCACGAGATCGGCGCTCGCGCCGAGTGCGAAGCCGATCGCGGTCGCGATACCCACGCGAAGTCCGGTGAAGAGGCCCGGCCCCCTATCGACGACGACCCGTTCGACGGCTTTCGCCGCGACGCCCGCTCGCTCGAGGAGGTCACGAATCCCGGGCGTCAACGCTTCGGTGTGGTGGCGCTCGACGGCCACGACGAGGGAGAACTCTTCACCTTCACCCGTTCGAAGGGCCACCGCGCACGCCGGCGTCGCGGTCTCGATAGCGAGAACGTTCACGCGTCCGCCCAGGCGTCGAGTTCGAGACCACGGCCCTCGGTCAACGCGCCCGTGACCACGAGTGTTCGTCCTTCGTCCTCGTCGATCGTGAAGTCCAGGTTCATCACCTCGAGGCCGAAGACCGACGACGCGATCCCGCCCCATTCGACGAGGGCTACCGCCGACTCTTCGACCAACTCACCCAAGGCGAGGTCCACGACCTCGTCGAGCGTGCCGACGCGATAGACGTCGGCGTGGTGCAGAGTTGAGATCCCTCGTTCGTTCACGCACTCGTGTTGGCGAACCATGGTGAAGGTCGGACTCGTGACGCGTTCGAGAACGCCGAGACCGCGAGCGACGCCTTGGGTGAAGGTGGTCTTGCCCGCGCCCAGTTGACCCGCGAGCAAGATGACGTCACCCGGTCGAAGGACGTGAGCGAACGCTTCACCGGCCTTCTTGGTGTCGTCGGCCGTCAACGCGAAGCGTCGCCAACTCACGCGCTCTCCATCAATCGACGAACGACGCCGAGGTCGGCGCGCATGACGTCCACCACACTCGCTCCGCCCCGCAGGGCCGCCGCCGGGTGGTACGTCGGCACGCCTTGGATCTGGCCCGAGCGGAAAACGTGACCGTGCACCTGACCGATGCCCGACTGGTAGGCGAAGATGGCGCGGCCGGCGGTGTTCCCGAGCGTGAGGATGAAACGCGGCGCCACGCGGTCGAGTTGTTGGATGAGCCACGGTCGACACGTCTCGATCTCCGAGGGCGTGGGCGTGCGATTCGCGGGTGGTCGGCACTTCACGACGTTGGTGACGTAGCACTCCTCGCGCGTGACGCCGACTTCCTCTTGCAGCAGCGTGAACAGCAACTTTCCACTTCGGCCAATGAAGGGCGCGCCGCCCTCGTCCTCGGTGCGACCCGGCGCCTCACCTACGAGCATGAGCCGCGCCGTCATCGGCCCAGATCCAATGACGACTCGCTGGCGCGTGGCGGACAGTCCACAGCGCACGCACGTCGACAACCCTTCGAACTCGTCCATCACTCACTCCACGAGCACTCGTGGCACGCGGGCGCCCACGCCACAGAGGATCTCCCACGTGATGGTGTCGGCCCAGTGGGCCCAATCCTCGGCCGTTATCTCCTCGTCGCCCTGTCGACCGAGGAGGACCACCTCGTCGCCGGGCTCGACCTCGTCGTCGCCGACGTCAACGAGGAGTTGATCCATCGTGACGTTGCCCGCGAGCGGGTAGCGCTTGGCGTTGATCAAGACGTCCGCGCCGGCCTCGAAGAGGCGCCGGGGGTAGCCGTCCGCGTACCCGAAGGGCACCGTCGCGATCGTGGCGTCGTGCCCGAGCGCGCGACTGCGTCCGTAGCTGGGGCGCTCACCGGCCGCGACCCGACGAACGGCGACCACCTTGGCGCGAAGCGAGAGCGCGGACTCAAGTCTCTGCTGGCGCTGCTCGAGGGCGCCCGAGAGCCATCCCTGAGGGAGGTACCCGTAGAGGGCGAGGCCCACGCGCACCATCGACTGACGCGCTTCGGGGTAGCCGAGCGCGCCGGCGGAGTTCGCGCTGTGCAGGACGCGAGGCGAGACGCCACGCGCGCTCAACGCCGCCACGACGTCGTCGAAGGCCTTGATCTGTCCGCGCGTGAACGCCCGGTCCTCGGCACTCGAACCGTCGGCCACGCTGAAGTGCGTGTACAGACCTTCGAGGTCAATCGCCGGCGAGGCGAGCAAGGTGTCGACGACGGCGTCCACCTGATCGGGCGCGACACCCATCCGGTGCATACCCGTGTCCACTTTGACGTGCACGCGGTGACGACCACCGAGCTCCTCGGCTGACGCCACGGCCGCTTTGGCGCCCTCGAGAGAGCCAATGGTGAGCGTCAGTTCGTTGGCCAGAGCGTCCGGGATCGTGGCCGGTGGGATCTCGGCGAGCAGGAGTATCGAGGTCGTCACGCCCGCGCCACGAAGTTCGATGCCTTCATCCACGATCGCCACCGCCAATGAGTCGGCACCCCCGTCGAGCGCGGCCTTCGCCGCCAGAGGCGCGCCGTGTCCGTAACCGTTCGCCTTCACGACGGCACAGAACGAGGCGTCACCCATCACGGCCTTGAGCGCGCGCACGTTGTGCGCTATCGCCGAGGCGGAGATCTCCGCCCACGCGGGACGGCGAACACCCTCAACGGGCACTGGTCTCATCTTCCATCGACGATCCGACGACGAAGGCGGCGGCGGTGACGTGCGTGTGCGTCATGGAGAGGTGCAGGGTCTCGACGCCGGCGGCGCGGGCGAGCGCGAGGGCCGGCGCGTGCAACACCACGCTCGGCGCTCCGGCGTCGTCGGTCGTCACCTCGATGGAACGCCACGGCGTGGCGCCGATACCAACGCGGAACGTCTTCAGTACTGCTTCCTTCGCGGCGAAACGCGCCGCGAGCCGTTCGGGCCTCGACTTGGCGTCCCGACGTTCGCCCTCGGTGAAGAGACGTTCCGCGAGACGGGGATGACGTTCCAGGGCCAACGTGAAACGCGCGACGTCCACGAGGTCGACACCGACGTTGCGGGTGGTCACTACTCCACCGTCACGGTTT
>DASZIH010000071.1:0-8788 GCA_035949355.1 Acidimicrobiales bacterium | reverse complement strand
CACGACGCAGATCCCTCAGCAGCTCATGCTCTCGCAACGGATTCTGAAATCACTGACCGGCGTGTACGTCGATCAACCCGTGCTCTTGAACGGGGCGCAGACGCCGACCAGCCTCCTGGCACTCGCGGGCGGCGGTGTCAGCGACGTGGTGCTGCCCGAAGACGATCTCACGCAGGCACCCTCCAGCACGCTTCGATGGGGGGCGCCGTTTCACGTGGACGGCGCGGGTTCGCTGACTGCGCTCAGCATTGACGGCCCGCTGTCCGCACTCGTGAGCAACGCGTCCATCGAACCCGGAAGGCGCGCGGCGCTCACGTTGGCGTGGCTCGCGTTCCTTCACTTCGAGTACCCGAACGCGCGCTCGACTCGCACCGTCGTCATCGAACAGACGCTCGGCACGGCGTCGACGACCTTCATGAACGACCTCCTCAGTGGTCTCGGCCATGACCCGTACAGCCAGCTCGCGTCACTGACGCCGTCGTTCAACTCGGCACTCATCGGCACGAACGGCGCGCCCGCCATCCGAACCCTCAGTCACACGACGAGCACGTCCACGTGGTCGGCGCACAACGTCTCGTCACTGCTCACGCTGATTGGCGCGGCCAACTCGTACGCCCAGAGCATTCGATCCGGTTCCGAAGCCCTCGCCCTTCGCGTCGGCGTGGCGCGAGCCGAGATCCTGGGCAACGCGAACCAACGCCAAGGCGCCATCAACGCCGCGAACAATCAGCTGAACGCCCAGCTCGGTCAGTTCTCCATCGACGCGAGCGCCATCACCCTGGCCGGCCAGGGCACGTCACTGCCCATCACGGTCATCTCACGCGCGCCGTACACCGTCGACGCCGTCGTGCACCTCGTCACCGCCAGCGTCACCTTCCCCAAGGGCAACGCCGTCAAGGTGACCATGAGCTCGCCCACGGTGTCCATCCGTGTGCCCACCGAGAATCCCCAAGGCAGTTCGTTGACGTTGCAGGTCGTCCTCACGACGCCGAACGGCCAGGTCGTCTTGGCGCGAAGCGCGATCCAGGTTCGCATCGCGGGGGCGTCGGTGGTGGGCTACGTCCTCACGTTCGCGTCGCTGTTCGTGCTCGGACTGTGGTGGTGGCGGACGAACCGCCGACGCACCAAGGGCCGTCACGCTCGATGAGCACCGAAACGTCACACTCCTCGCGCGTCGCCTCGATGGCGAGTGGCACCCTCGTCTCACGGATCACTGGATTCGTCCGCGTCCTCGTGCTGGTGTGGGTGCTCGGCTTCACGCCCATCTCGGACGCCTTCAACCTCGCCAACACGGTGCCCAACATGCTGTTCGACATCGTGCTCGGCGGCATCGCGACGGCGACGTTCATCCCCGTCTTCGTCGAGCGTCTCGCCCTCGACGGTGAGCGTCGCGCGTGGCGATCGATCTCGAGTGTGATCACGGGGGCGCTCCTCATACTCGTCGTGGCGTCGATCGTGTCGTGGTTCTGCGCGCCGTGGATCATCGACGGGTTCACCGCGCTGCAGCACACGTCGAGTGTGCGCTCGGCGGCCGTCTTGGTCCAAGAACGCGCCGTGGCGACTGAGCTTTTGCGATGGTTCGTACCCCAGATCTTCTTCTACGGCGTCATCGGCATCGCCACGTCGCTGCTCAACATCCGCAAACGCTTCGGCATCGGGACGTGGGTGCCCGTGGCGAACAACGTCGTCTGCATCGCGGTGTTGATCTGGTTCCACCTCGTCGACCCGACGCCCGTGCTCTCGGCGCTCTCCGGGTCGCGCGACCTGCTCTGGTTGGGCCTCGGCACGACACTCGGCGTCGCCGTCCAGTTCCTCTGTCTCGTGCCTTCGCTCGCTCGAAGCAATCTCTGGCGACTCAGTCTGCGCTTCGACCTGAAAGACCCCGCCGTAAAAGCCGTGGGGCGACTCGGAAGCTGGACGCTCCTGGTGGTTCTCGCCAATCAGGTCTCGCTCTACGTGGTCCTCGCCTACGCCTTCGGTCTCGGCACGAGTACCCACGCGGTGAGTGCCTACACCTACGGCTGGTCGTTGATGCAGATGCCCTACGCCGTCGTCGTCGTGTCAGTGCTCGGCGCGCTGACGCCCCAGCTCGCCGGCTTCGCGACGGCGAAGGACTTCGACGGTCTCAGCGAGCGGCTCCGCTTCGGACTTCGTCAGTCGCTCGTCATCATCATTCCGTGCACGCTGGTTCTCGTCATACTCGCCCAGCCCATCGTGGCGATCCTGTTCAACCACGTGAACGCCGTGCACCGCATCTCGGCGGGCACCGTGCTCGCGGTACTCGCCGCGGGACTACCCGGATTCACCATTTTCCAACTCGGCGTGCGGGGACTCCAGTCGATGCAGCGCGCGCGTGAGGTGTTCGCGCTCTACGCCTTCGAGAACGCGCTCACGATCGTTCTCTGCGTGCTGCTCGGACGGCACTCACTCGCCGGACTTACCGCGAGTGTCTCGCTGGGCTACAGCGTCGCCGCGATCGCGGCCCTCGCGGTGCTGACGCGCCATCACGTCAACATCACCACCGGTGTCTGGAGCGTGCACGTGCGACGCAGCCTCTGGTCGTCACTGATGGCGACGGCGGTCATGGCGGTCGTCTACGCACTGCCCTCGTGGACGAGAGGACTAGGACTCGTGACGCGCTTCGCTGCGGCGGTGCTGGCCGGTGGCGTCGTCTACCTACTCGTCGTCGCGTTCCTGCGCCGGCGCGTGCGACGGGGTTTCGCCAAAAGTGCAAGGCTTGATCAGTTCTAGGGGGAATAATGTCTCGAATTCGTGTGGTCACCGACAGTGCGAGTGACCTACCCGAAACCTTCGCTCGTCGCCTCGACGTCGACGTCGTCTCACTGACGATTCGCTTCGGCGACGAGGAGTTCACCGACCGCGTCGATCTGACGCCCGACCTCTTCTGGGCCAAGTGCAAGAGCTCCAAGACCTTGCCGGAGACCGCGGCACCCTCGCCCGGCGCCTTCCAAGCGGCGTACGAACGCGCGAAGAGCGACGGCTGCGACGGCGTGATCGTGCTCACCTTGTCATCACTTCTCTCCGCCACACACCAATCGGCGACGCTCGCGGCGGAGGCCGTTGCGGGCGTCATCGACGTTCGCGTGCTCGATACGTTGAACGTCTCCATGGGTCAAGGTCTCATCGTGATCGACGTCGCCGAACTCGCGGCGACGGGCGCGGGTCTCGATGAGCTCGTCGCGCACGCCGAGTCACTCATGCCCAAAGCCGGCGTCGTGGCCGCGCTCGACACGCTCGAACACCTCATCAAGGGCGGACGCGTCGGTGGCGCGAAGGCACTGCTCGGTCAAGTGCTCTCGATCAAGCCGCTCATCGAACTGAAGGGCGGCATCGTCGCCGAGGCCGGTCGTCAGCGCACTCGTGCGAAAGCACTGAACGCGGTCGCCAACGCCGCGCGCTCGCACGCGCCACTTCGCCGCCTCGCGCTGATCCAAGGCGCCTGCAGCGACGTCGCCGCGCTTGAAGCGCTTATCGCTGATATCCCCAGCGAGTTCCCTTTGATCGTTACCGACATCGGTCCCGTGGTGGGCACGCACGGAGGTCCCGGCATCATCGGACTGACGTGGATCGAGGCTTGACGGGCGCCCTCCACTAAGTTCTTAGCGTGACCGAAGCCAGCGAACCGCGAGAACCAGATCTCGTCGACCGACTGTTGGCGGCCTTCGACCACCTGCTCGACATCGTGCACGACAAGGTGCTGCGCCCAATTATCATGGCGGCGCGCGCGTTGGCGTATGGTTTTATCATCGTCCTCGCCGCGCTGGTGTTCGTAGCCGCGCTGATCATTGGACTGATTCGACTGCTCAACGTCTACGCGTTTCACGGCCACGAATGGATTACGTACGCCTCCGTGGGCGCGGTCTCACTCATTTTCGGGCTCGTCATCTGGCGGCGACGACGCCCTCTCAAACTAAGGAAGTAATGCCCGAACACACTCGTGTCCTTATCATCGGCTCGGGTCCTGCCGGACTAACGGCGGCCATCTACTCGGCTCGAGCCCAATTGCAGCCCATCGTCATCGAAGGTGAGCCTTCGTCGACGAGCGACCAGCCCGGTGGCCAGCTCATGCTCACCACCGACGTGGAGAACTTTCCTGGCTTCCCCGAGGCCATCACCGGTCCCGACCTCATGATGAAGATGCGCGAGCAGGCGTTGCGCTTCGGTGCCGACTTGCGCGTCGAGAAGGTGCACAAACTCGACACGACCGTCCGACCCTTTCGCGCGTGGCTCGCTGGCGACGTGGAGCCGAGCATCACCGCCGACGCCGTGATCCTCGCGACCGGCGCACGATCGCTCATGTTGAACGTGCCGGGTGAGGAGCGCTACCTGAGCCACGGGCTCTCGACGTGCGCGACGTGTGACGGCTTCTTCTTTCGCGGCCAGGACATCGCTGTCGTGGGCGGCGGCGACTCGGCGCTCGAAGAGGCGCTCTTTCTCACGCGCTTCGCCTCGAGCGTCACGCTGATCCACCGACGCGACTCGCTTCGCGCGTCGAAGATCATGCAAGAACGAGCCTTCGCCAACGAGAAGATTCGCTTCGAGTGGAACACCCAAGTCACCGAAGTCTTCGGCAGCGACAAGGTCATGGGCCTCAAGGTCCGCGACACGCTGAACGACGAGGAGCGCGTCTTGCTCGTCACGGGCGTCTTCGTCGCCATTGGTCACGTGCCCAACACCACGCTCGTCACCGGTCAAGTCGAACTCCACGAGAACGGTTACGTGCGCACGGGCATGGGCTCGTACACCAACATCGACGGCCTTTTCGCCGCGGGCGACGTCCAAGACGACGTCTACCGCCAGGCCGTGACCTCGGCCGGATCGGGCTGTATCGCCGCGATCGACGCCGAACGCTGGCTCGAAGTGCAGGGAATGTGAACCTCCGTCGCTAGAGTGATTATTGCGACGCCGACGAGGCGTTCTAGGAGGTACACATGAGCGAAAACATCACGACACTGACCGACGCCACGTTCGACGAGGTCATCGGTTCGTCCGAAAAGCCTGTATTAGTGGACTTTTGGGCCGAATGGTGTGGTCCGTGTAAGACGATCGCCCCCATCCTTGAAGAACTCGCCGTGGAACAGTCGGACAAGTTCGCCATTGGCAAGTTGGACGTTGACGTGAACGTCGCGACGGCCACCAAGTTCTCTGTCATGAGCATCCCGACCCTGTTGTTGTTCAAGGACGGCGAGGTCATCGCCCGACTGGTCGGTGCCAAGCCCAAGGGCGCGCTCTTACAAGAGATCACTTCGAACCTGTAGTTCACCTGACCTACGAATCACTTCGCCCTGGCGCCACGGGCCCTCGTGTTCGCGAACTCAAAGAACGCCTGAGTGCTCTCGCGCTGAGCTCGACCAACGAGGCCGATGACGTCTTTGACGCGGAGACGGTAGCGCTCGTCGAAGCATTCCAGCGTTCGCGTGGACTTCCACTCACGGGTGTCGTCGACCTCACGACCTGGCAACGACTGGAAGAGGCACGATGGCAGCTCGGCCAACGTCTCTTGTACCTCACGAGTCCCCCGCTTCGCGGCGACGACGTGGCCGAACTCCAAGTGCTCCTCGCGCAGTTGGGCTTCAACCCCGGCCGCATCGACGGGATCTTCGGAGCCGCGTCGACGGACGCGCTTCGAGAGTTTCAACGTAACTGTGCACTTGAAGCTTGTGGAACCTTGACCAAGGCCACGCTGTTGGCGCTTCGCCGGGTGCGAGCAACGAACGCCAACCGCAGTCTTGTCACCGACGCGCGCGATCTCGCGGGATTCGATCCGCTCCGAGTGGGTTCCGTGCTCCTTTGTGGCGAGGGTCCCCTAGCCAACGAACTCGCTCAATCGGTCGGGAGCCTCGATTTTGTCCATGTTTTGCTTGAATCCTCGCAAGAGGAGGCGGCGCAACTGGCGAACAGCCACGACGTGGCCCTGGTGCTGTCGTTCCAGACGCTCGACCACGTTGAAGGTATCCACCTGCATTATTGGGCGAACTACCGATCGCACTCTCACCGAGGCGAGGTCCTCGCGAGCTCCCTCGCCTCGTTCCTCGCCCACCTTCCGGACGTTCCCCGGGTGGAAGTAACCGGCATGGCATTACCGATTCTGCGTGAAACGACCATGACGACGCTCCATATTGAACACGGCGACATCGCTGAACAGGTACTTCACCAAGTCATCACCGCTTTGGAGGGCGTCGTGGAGCAAGTTATCCACAGATTTGAATAGAATTACCTTCTCAAAACTGCCTATTTAGAGGGCAAATACCCCTGAATTAAGCCAAAAAAGAAGTAACCCACAACTTCATCCACAACTTGGGGAAAACTTCAACGAGAGGGTTAAGTTGAAGGTTGAAGGTCACTTAGGCTTCGCGATAGCACTGTAGAGCCGCTCGAGGTCGTCGAGGTCCGCAAAGTCAATGATTATACGGCCATTGCGCCCCTTGAGGTCGACGTGCACGCGAGTATCGAGATAGCTTTCGAGCAGTTCTTCGAGCTCCGCGACACTGGCGTCCGGAACAGGTCGCAGTCTCGGAGCACCATCGGGAGTCTTCGCGGCGGCCTCCGCCGTCACCAGTGGCCGCGGCTCGAGGAAGGTCTTGACGGTCTCCTCCGTCGCGCGAACTGAAAGTTCATTCTTTATCACCCTGGCCACCATCGTCGCTTGAGCGTTCGGATCACTGACCGCGAGGAGCGCGCGAGCGTGTCCCGCCGTGATTTGCGACGAGGCGAGCGCACTCTGGGCGACGTCACCTAACTGAAGGAGTCGTAACGTGTTCGTAACATAAGCCCGACTCTTACCGACGCGCTGCGCGACCTGGTCGTGGGTCAAATCGAACTCGTCCACCAGTTGTTGGTACGCCGCGGCCTCTTCAAGTGCGTGAAGGTCAACACGGTGAAGGTTCTCAACTACGGCCTGCTCCAACGAAAGACGGTCGTTGACGTCATCTTGCAGTAGCACCGGCACCAACTCGAGCTTGGCGATCGCCGCAGCGCGCCAACGGCGCTCACCGGCGATGAGTTCGTATTTGTCGGGCTCACCCTCGACAGGGCGAACGATGATGGGTTGCAGGACGCCGAGTTCTTGGATTGAAGCGGCCAGCGTCTTCAGACTGTCGTCGTTGAAAGTCTTTCGCGGTTGGAATTGGTTCGGGCGAATTGAGTCGACGGACACCATCCTGAGTGGTCCGGACGATTGCGTTTCAGTGGTTGCGTCACTTGCGTCACTGCTGTTATCCGGGATGAGGGCACCGAGCCCTTTTCCCAAACCTGGTTTTCTAGCCATTAATGATCTCCTCTGCTAACGCGCGGTACGCCTTGGCGCCCTTTGATGTTGGATCGAATACGGTGATTGGTTGACCGAATGACGGTGCCTCGGCCAGGCGAACGGTCCTCGGGACTACGGTCCTGCAAAGTTCTGTCTCAAAGTGTTTCCGGACCTCTTTGGCCACGTCCACCGACAAGGTATTGCGCGAGTCGTACATGGTCAGGATGACCTTGGTGATCTTAAGTTCAGGGTTGAGGTTCTTTTGAACGAGATCGACGATCCTCTGGAGCTGCGTGAGCCCCTCAAGTGCATAAAATTCGGTCTGAACAGGCACCATGATATCCGTGGCCGCCGCGAAGGCGTTGATCGTGATGAGTCCGAGCGACGGTGGACAGTCGATAAAGATGTAGTCGAACTCCCCTTCGACCGAACTAATCGCCTTTTTCAAGCGAAGTTCGCGGGAAATGACCTGAGTGAGTTCTTGCTCCACGCCCGCCAGATCTAGCGTCGCTGGAGCCACGAAAAGGTTATTAAAGCCCGTAGGTTCGACGATGTCGACCATTGGGACATCATTCAGAAGCACGTCGTAGACCGAGCGTTCGAATCTACGACCGTCGACACCTAGTCCTGTCGTGGCGTTTCCCTGAGGATCCAGGTCGACGACAAGTACCCTCTTACCCCGTTCAGCCAGCGCTGCGCCCAAAGAAATGGTGGTCGTGGTCTTTCCGACCCCGCCTTTTTGGTTGGCCACAGCAAATATCCTCATTGTGCTGGCATCTGCCATGAGCCTCTTCCCGACCATAGGTACGTACCGACACTGCGTCGAACCACTGCCATTCAACTCGGTTTTGGCGTGGGCGTCAAGTACTAATGTTTCACGTGAAACATTCACGTCAACTCCCAAGCCTATGTTTCACGTGAAACACGCAGTCGACGAAAGAGTTCCAATTGCAGGCTTTTCGTCGAAGATGGCCGAAGGGGCCCGTCGCATATTCGTCGAATGTTTCACGTGAAACATTCCTCCAGGACGGCGTCAGAGCGAGGACGGCTTTTACTAGGGTTCCGGATCCAGAGACTTTTGAAGTGGTCCTGGCTTCTGGATTTCAGAGAAGAACGCCTCCGGGGACGCCTCATGTTTCACGTGGAACACTGTTGGACCCCTAGGGACTCCAATCAATGGAAGGCCGTCGAATCTCCTCTTCCTTCCGGCGTCGAATCGCACCATAGCGACCGAGGGAACATCCCTATCCAAGCGTGCGGGTCCTCAAAGAGGGTAGAGACAACGGATAATCGTTCGAGAAGACCCTCTTTGAAGCGCGCGGCGTAGGGGAGTCGTCGTGAGTAATTACTCATACTTCATCGACAGACCTAGGGGGATTCCCAAGTCGGACTTCGATCTAGACCTTGAATCCGCAGAAGTGCTCCCGCATCTCGATGTCGGCGACACTCGGGGGTAGCCCGGGGATGTTTCACGTGAAACATCCCCTTTGTGGTTTTGGGGATATTCACCCTGGCTCA
>DASZIH010000070.1:0-40610 GCA_035949355.1 Acidimicrobiales bacterium | reverse complement strand
TTCAACCTCGACGCAGTAGCTTTTGACTCCGCAGAACCCTGCCTGACACTCGGTGGCACTCGAGTGAACTGACGCTCGCACCTTCCAAGATGGGCGTCGCGTACCGATATCCGAGCACCCAGAGAGGTACGTCGACAGGCGTTCGTGTCGAGCCGTGTCCGCATTTTTCTGAGTGATACGCTCGCGGTTCTATGCCGACGATACGGGTGGTCTTGGCGGAGGACAACGCGCTACTTCGCGAGGGAATCTCCCACATGGTCGAGGTCGACGAGGAACTTGAACTGGTCGGCGTCGCGGCGGACCTTCCCGAACTGCTCGCGCTCGTCGAGGAGCACGAGCCCGACGTCGTGGTCACCGACATTCGGATGCCACCCACGGGCACCGACGAAGGTATTCGAGCCGCGTCGTGGATTCGAGAGAACCGGCCCACGATGGGCGTGGTCGTCTTGAGCCAGTTCACGGCGCCTGCCTACGCGCTGGCGCTCTTGGAGAATGGTTCGGCCGGTCGCGCGTATCTCTTGAAGGAACGCGTCGCTGGCGCCAATGAACTCTCGCGGACGATTCGAGTGGTGGCGACGGGTGGTTCCGTGATCGATCCCAGCGTGGTCGACGAGTTGGTGCGCGCGCGCGCGAAACACCCAAAGTCCGACCTCGAGTGGCTCACGCCACGCGAGTCCGAAATCCTGGCTGAAATGGCCCAGGGAAAGTCCAACGGGGCCATCGCGAAGAGCCTCAGCGTCTCCGAACGAGCCGTCGAGAAGCACTCGAACGCGATTTTCTCGAAGTTGGGACTCTCAGAGGAACGAGACCTCAACCGCCGGGTCAAGGCAGTCCTCGTCTATCTGAGCGCGCAGCCGGGAGGTTAACCCCACCCCGGTGAGGGTGTCACCCCTCCACAACCAAACGACCGTACGTGAAAGAATTGACACATCGTGGCTCCCTCCCTCTCCGTCGTTGTGGTCGATGACCAGGCACCATTCCGTCTCGCCGCGCGCGCGGTCCTCGGTAGAAGCAAGGGTTTCGAACTGGTGGGCGAGGCCGAAAACGGCGTCGAGGCCCTCGCGTTGGTTGCTGAGTTGCGACCGGACCTCGTGTTGATGGATATCAACATGCCCGAGATGGGCGGTATCGAGGCCACACGAAGGATCGTCGCCGACTTCGCCGACACCGTGGTCATCCTGTGCTCGACCTACGACGTGAGTGACCTGCCCGCGGACGCCGCTACCAGCGGCGCTCGGGCCTACGTGAACAAGGAACACCTCGACGCGACGACACTTCGCCGACTGTGGGATGAACGCGAAAGCGACGGTTCGTCCAGTTGGACCGCCCTTAGCTGAGCGGTACGGAGCCTCGGATCGTCGTGCCGTGACCAAGTTGTGACTCCCAGCGCACGAGGCCACCGATGGCGCCCAATCGGTCGGACATGTTGACGTAGCCGTGACCTTGTCGTGCGAGTCGAATGTCAAATCCCGGTCCGTCATCACTGACTTCGAAGAGGAGCCCTCCCGACTCTTCCCAGATCCGCAACGTTACGTGTGCTTCGGGCGCGTGTTTTCCGGCGTTCTGCAACGCCTCGAGACAACAGAAGTAGATCGCGGCCTCGACGTCACTCCCGTAGCGTCCAAGACCATCCGTCGCCATCTCGATATCGAGCGGGCTGCGATTGCACACCGCGCGCAACGCTTCAGCGAGTCCGCTGTCCACCAACAGGGGTGGGTAGATGCCGTGAGCGAGTTCGCGGAGCTCTTTGATGGTGTCCTGGACCGCGACTCCCAGTTCGTCCAGCATCTTCACCGCGGCTTCGGGATCTTCGCCGACGATGTCCTTCGTCAGCCGCAAGTTCACGGCGAGGGCGACGAGGTGTTGTTGGGCGCCGTCGTGAAGATTCCTCTCGACGCGACGACGTTCGGCGTCGCCACTGGCGACGACGCGCGCTCTTGAGGCGCGAAGTTCGTCGGCCTGTCGGCGTAACTCATCAAGCGAGCTCTGCAGCGCTGTGTCCAACTGCGCGTTGTGCAGCGCCAGCGCCACCTGACGAGCGAGTTCCGTGAGGACACGGTCGTCCTCCTCTCGGAACGCTACGGCTCCCTCAACCCGTGTAACGACGATGATCCCAAGCAGTTCGCCCCCGTGGCTGATGGGCGCTACGCGCAGGGGAGCGTTCGAGCGATCGGTGATCAGCGTTGGTATCCACACCGACACCCACGCGTTACCCGACACGCCGGCGCGCGCGATGACCGTTCGCTCGTCACCCGACACGACGAACGAACGCGTGGGTACGTCGGGCGCTGAGACCGCGAGTTCGAGGACGTCGCCCGTGCCGGTGTAGATCTGGGCCGACGCGAGCGTGAGGGTCTTGCGCAGTGACTCCACGAGCTGCAACAGCAGTTCGTCCATTGGGATTGCTCGAGTCAGACGCGTCCCGAAGGTTCGAACGACTTCGTCGGGCGCTTCGCGGGCGCCGTAGGTAAGGCCGTTCGCCACTCGTTCGAACCGCCGTCGAAGTGAGAGATACGCAACGACCGCGATGGCCGCCGCGACCATCGACCACCAGAGCACCGCGCGCTCGCGCGAGACGGTGGGAGCCTTGCCGAACCCGCGTAACGCGACGAGGTAGGCCGCGGCCATGACGAAGACCATGCCGAGCGCGACGAGGAGATGGACGAGAAACCGGTCGAGGCGCGACGCAAAACTGCGGGTGCCCATGACGAGTCCAAGGGGGACCAGCGCGAAGGCGCCTATCAACGCGACGGGCACTTGTCTCGGCCACGCGACGAGCACGTGCAGCGTACCGACGACGATCGTGACGATGGTCGCCAGGACGAAACCGACGGCGAGACCCTGGATCCGTTGACGTCCGGCCGCTGAGGCGTTCGCGTAGCGGGTCTGCACCGACGGCAGCACCGAGAGAATCGCCAATGACCAGACCGTGGCCACGGGCCACAAGGTTGGCACGCGATGCGTCGCGGCGAGGATCGCGCCGACGATCAACGCCGCGGCGTACAACACGGCCGCGGCGATCTGACGTGATCGGGTCGTTAAGGCACCGTCGGGGAGAGAAAGCAGGATGTGCATCGACTCGGCGATGGTGACGAGAGAGAGAATGGTGGCCAGATTGCGCGTGGTCCCGTGCGAACCCAATCCGTTGGTGTCGGCGAAGCGGCTGGCCGTCATTGCCCCCGACGCGAGGAGTGCTCCTATGGAGACCAGCCAGCCGAGCAAGGGTGCCCGAGCGAGCGTCGCGAGCCCGGCGACGACCCAACACAAGATGACGACGGCGCTCACGATCCAGAGCGTTCGGTGACCAACGTGCGACGCGGTCACCAAGGAGGTCGCGACGAGAGCGATCGTTCCCAAGGAGACGAGTGCTCCCAACGCCGTCGGTCGAGCGGTGGCGTCCGTCGTGGTGACCGTCGAGCCTGCGCCGAGCGCGCCGATGTCGATCGCTCCGTCGTCCACGCGCACGCTTAGAGCGATCCAATCGTGGTGGTGGGTCCGGCGGATCCCATAACGGTGTCGCCGTCCGAGACGATACGCCCGTCGCGCATGGCGAGTACGGTGTCGGCCGCGGCGGCCACGTCGGCGTCGTGGGTCACAAGGATGATGGTCTGACCCGCGGCGTGAAGGCGGCTCAACAACTCGATGACCTCACTTCCGCCGGCGGAGTCGAGGGCACCCGTCGGCTCGTCGGCGAGCAACAGCGTGGGCTCGTTGGCGAGAGCTCGTGAGATGGCGAGGCGTTGGCGCTGGCCTCCCGAAAGGACTCCGGGCATCACTGACACTTTGTCCGCGATGCCGAGAAGGTCCAGGAGATCGCGAGCTCTCGTCTCGGCCGCCTTACGGCTACGCCCCGCGATGATCGCGGGTAGTGCGACGTTCTCCAACACCGTCATACCTTCGAGCAAGTTGAAGAACTGAAAGACGATGCCGATATGGCGTCGACGGATGAGCGCGTGATCGTCTTCCGTTCCGCCCGTCATGGATTCACCAGCGACGCGGATGGTTCCCTCATCCGCCTCCTCCAGTCCGGCGATCAAGTTGAGCAGTGTCGACTTGCCGCATCCGGACGGGCCCATAAGGGCGACGAACGTGCCGCGCGAGATCGTGAGGTCAACTCCTCGCAGCGCCCGCACGGGCGCGATCTCCGCTTCGAAGGTCTTACGTACTCCGCGGACTTCGAGCGCCGGCGCGGCGGTGTCGTCAAGGCGCGTCGTCTCGTCAGTTTTGGTCATGGTCAAGAGTCCTCTCTCTCGTTTGCTGCGGGGTTACTGCGGCTGGCGGCGTCGGGTGCAACGTGCGCGAAAGAGAGCACCTTGTAGGCGACGACGGGCGTGTCACGACCTTTCACCAATTGCTCGTCGAGCTTCTCAGTTGAGACCGTGCAGGTCATCGCCTTCACGGTCGCCTCTGACAGCACGGTCTCGCCACTCGAGGCGAGCTGCTGGAGTCGTTGCGAAAGGTTCACCGTGTCGCCGACCAACGTGTACTCGAGGCGCTCTTCGGAGCCGAGCAGTGCCGCCGCCGCGATGCCGGTCGACAGGCCGAGTCCGAGTCCGAACGCGGGGAGTCCTTCAATGAGCCAGCGTTCGTTGATCGCCGCCTGCAGTGCGTGCATGCTCTCGGCGGCGGCGACCGCTCGATCGGCGTGGTCGACCTGGGGGAACGGCGCACCGAACACCGCCATCACGGCGTCACCGACGAACTGCATGACCGTACCTTCCTCACCAAGGATCGCCTGGTTCATGGCCGCGCGGTGCGTGTTGAGTTGTCCGGCGAGCTGACTCGGGTCGGCGTGCTCGGCGATGGTCGAGTAGGAACGGATGTCGCTCATGACGACGGTCACCTCCATTCGCTCAGTCTCACCTATCTGACGACCTTCGAGGCGGAGTTTTTCCGCCAACCTTCCCGGCAAGAGGCGTGAGAGGGTCTCGCCTTGCTCTTCGCGATCGACGATGGCCTGATGCAACAGTCGGAGCCGATGCAGCGCTCCTTGGTTGCCAGCACTCACCCCTTGCGCGAGCTTGAAGAAGACAGCCTCGACTTCGGCGTCGACGGCTTCGGGCGGCAGTCCGCGGGCGGCCGCGATGGCCTTGATGGGCTTGCCTTCGGCGACGAGCGACAACAGCGCCTCTTCCGAAGGCGCGAGTTCGCCCTTTGACGTGACGGGACGGACGAGGGCTTCGACGATGGCGGGATCGAGAGCGGTTCCGCCGGTCGCGACGACGCGGATCGCTTCGATCAGCTGATTGCCTTCGGCGATGTGGTCCTTTAAGAGGTAGCCGTAGCCGGCGGAACCCTCGGCGAGCAGCGAGACGGCGTACTCGGGGTCGTCGTACTGCGAGAGGATGACGACGCCGGTGCCGGGGTGGCGCTTGCGCACTTCTTTGGCCGCGTCGATGCCTTCGCGATTGAATGAGGGGGGCATCCGGATGTCGGTGACCAGGACGTGAGGTTCGGTAGCGGTGGCGCCGGCGACCGTCTCGTCGTAGTCTGCCGCCACGCCCACCACCGTGAGGTCGGGGTGACGATCGATGAGCGAACGAACGCCTTCGCGCACGATCAAATTGTCGTCCGCGAGGAACACCTTGATGGTCCCTTCGTGCGTGGTGTCGTGCTCAGCCATCTCGCGTACAGTTCTCTCACGCCGTGAGGGTCGACAACAGGGAGGCAACACGCTCGCCGGAGGTGGTGCTAGAACCCCCCTCGGCCCTCGGGCCACCACCCTTTTCAGGCCGCACGCGTCTCGCGAGCATGGGCCCATGAAAATTGAAAGCTCAGTTACGTCACTGTCGTGGATTCCCTCCGAGGCAATCGTGGGTGGCACTCGACTTCCCTTCGACGCGGGCGTCGCGCACTACGACGAGCCACCACCCGACGAGTTGGGCGATCTCACCACGCTGCGCGACACCGACCGATTCCGCTTCGCCAATCACCTCGGCGCGTGGATCGACGTGCGAGCGTCGGGTGAGGTCGCCAACGCGGGCTACGACGGCGCGGGCATGATGGGCAGCACCACGATCCGCGTAGGGGGTCTTCGCCACGTGTTCCAAGCGGTGGCGCTGCCGGACCTTCAACACGAGATCGAGTACGGCGATGGTTGGGTGCGCTTCACGCAGACCTGCGGGGGTCGAACGGGCATGCCGGCGCCACGCCACGTACGTCGTGCTCCCTTCGTTCAGTGGCAGGCGCCGCTCGCGTGGACCACGCTCACGCTCACGCTTCACACCGACGGGACGAGCGAGGGCGAACTCGTTGGCGCGAGCCGGTTCCCACGCCACTGGGTCTACGACCACGACGGTCAATTGACGGCGAAGTCGGGACTCATCGATTTCAAGGACTGGTACGGCAAGTCCTTCGGCAAGAAGACGCCGTGGGGTAATCAAGACTCCGAGGCATTCGTGACGGTGGTCGAATCGGCGCTCGAACGTTCACTCTCGAAACAAGTGATGTCCGGCGCGGCGAAAGTTAGGATCATGAACGTGGACCCTGGAACCTCGATTGTTCGCCAAGGCGAGAAGGGTTCCGATGTCTACTTGATTCTTGACGGCGTCGTGCGCGTGGAGGTCGACGGAGAGCGCCTCGCCGAGTACGGACCGGGCGCGCTGCTCGGGGAACGGTCGCTGCTCGAAAGCGGGTTGCGGACCTCCACCCTCGTAGCCGTGACGAAATGTCGTGTCGCGTCCGTGGAGGCGAGTGCGCTCGACCGCACGGCGCTCGAGCAACTGTCGACCGGGCATCGCCGAGAAGAGACCGACGCGGGCTGATCGCGTGCGCGTTCACTTCCTCGGCGTACGAGGCTCCACGCCCGCCTCGGGCGCTGACTTCGTGCGGTACGGCGGGCACACCTCGTGCGTCGCCCTCGCGCGCGACGACGATGAAACACCCACCCTCATTCTCGACGCGGGGACGGGGATACGGCGTTGCACGCCGCTGCTGAACGGCCAAGCGTTTCGGGGCACGATCCTCCTGAGCCACCTGCACTGGGACCACCTCCACGGACTTCCCTTCTTCACGTCGGCGGACCACAACGACGCCCGCGCGAACGTTCTGATTCCCGACCAGCAGAACGGCGGCAGTGCGCTCGACGTCATCGCGCGCGGCATGTCCCCCCCGCACTTTCCGGTCTACCCGGACGAACTTCGTGGCGCGTGGACGTTCTCCAACCTCTCGCCGGGAGAAGAGGAGATCGAAGGTTTTCGCGTGATGGTGAGAGAGATCCCCCACAAGGGTGGGCGAACCTTTGGCTACCGGGTGAGTGACGGTCGCTCGACGCTCACCTATATGCCCGATCACTGCCCGAGCGAGCTCGGAACGGGACCCGATGGCTGCGGTGAGTATCACGCCGACGCGCTCGCTCTGAGTGAGGACACCAACGTCCTCATCCACGACGCGCAACTCCTTGCGGAGGAGCTCGCGGCGGAGGCGTACTTCGGCCACGCGGCCGCGGAGTACGCGGTCGAACTCGGGCGACTCTCGAGCGCCGAGCGCGTCGTGCTCTTTCACCACAAGCCCGACCGCGTTGACGATCAACTCGACGCGGTCGGGGAACGCTTCGTGACGGAAAAGCAGGTCGTCGTCGCCACCGAGTCCCTGGTGCTCGACCTTTGAGTTCACGCGGCACAGGGGGAGTGGACGCGGTCGTCGTGGGTTCTGGTCCGAACGGACTGGCCGCGGCGTTGGTGCTCGCGCGCGCTGGTCTCAGCGTCGAAGTCTTCGAAGGAGCGTCGACCTTCGGCGGGGGATGTCGAACAGAGGAGTTGACGCTACCGGGTTTTCACCATGACGTCTGTTCGACGATTCAGTCGATGGCGCCGCTGTCACCATTCTTCCTCGAACTCGGACTGGAACGAAGGGGCGTGCGTCTTCTCTCTCCCGAGATCGCCTTCGCCCATCCCTTCGACGGAGGGCGTGCCGCCACGGTTCACGGCACGGTTGAAGCAACGGCCGCCACGCTCGGTACCGACGGCGCTGCGTACCAGCGACTCATGGGTCCTCTCGTCGACGCGTGGCGCACCCTCGTGCCCACGGTGCTGGCACCGATGCGGTCCCTCCCTCGACACCCCGGTCCGATGGCTCGATTCGCCCTCGCCGGTGTCCCGTCGGCTGCTCATCTCGTTCGACGCTTTGGCGCGGACGCCAAGGGCCTCTTCGCCGGCGTCTCGTCGCACGCGATGATGCCCCTCGAGACGCCTCTCACCGCGGCCTTTGGGATATTTCTGACGGTGGCGGCCCACGCCGGCGGGTGGCCCGTCGTCGAAGGAGGTAGCGGCGTGCTCGTGGACGCCCTCGTCGGCGAACTCGAAGACGCCGGCGCAACGTTCCATACTGGTCGATGGATTCGTGGCATGAACGAGCTTCCCGCGTCGCGAGTGACGCTGTTCGACACTTCCCCCCAGACGCTCGTGTCCGTCGCGGGCGATCGTCTACCCCCGAGCTACGTCAACGGCGTCAAACGTTTTCGAAACGGTTCGGGTGTGTGCAAAGTCGACTGGGCACTGTCGGGTCCGGTCCCGTGGTTGGCGCCCGACTGTCGACGGGCCGGCACCTTGCACCTCGGCGGCTCCTTCGCTGAAGTAGCGAACGCCGAAGCCGACGTCGCCGCGGGACGCCACGCGGAGAAGCCGTTCTGCATCGTCGTGCAGCCCAGCATTGTTGACGCGTCGAGAGCCCCGTCGGGTCAGACCACCTTGTGGGCGTACTGCCACGTACCGAATGGCTCCAGCGTTGACATGACGTCGAGGATCGAGGCGCAGATCGAACGATTCGCGCCAGGTTTTGGCGATCTCGTCCTCGCACGCAGCACCATCACGGCCGCGCAGAGCGAAACGGTGAACCCGAACTACGTGGGCGGGGACATCAATGGTGGCGCGGGGACCCTTCGCCAAACGATCTTCCGCCCGACGCTGCGATGGAACCCGTACCGAACTGGTGCTCGAGGTCTCTATCTCTGTTCCTCGTCAACGCCACCTGGCGGTGGAGTGCACGGGATGTGTGGGGTAGGAGCGGCCCGCGCCGCCCTCCACGATCTGAAACGTGATTCCTTGCGCTAGCGCAAGTGCGACGGGCACGTCGTATCGACGAATGAACGATCGAGGGGTACTAGCACGAGGTACGCCAGTATGGTCAACCACCTAGCGCCGTCTTCCTTGAGGGGCGAGACTTCCCCCAACGTTCGCCAGTTCGTTCGCCTCGGGAGGCCGCGATTGTCATGAGTCAATTGCTGCGCGTCGCCTGGTATCGGTTCAGAGTGGGATTCGTTCGTCAAGTAGGTGGGTACTTGAGCGTCGTACTGCTGATCGGATTGATTGGCGGCTTGGCGATGGCGTCAATCGCGGGCGCACGGCGCACGCAGTCTTCCTACCCCACGTTCCTCGCGAGCACCGATCCGTCAAACATCGTCTTCTCACCCAATCAGGGCGCCGTCAACTCGGCCGCCGTCCCCGACGTACGACTCAAATCGACCATCGAACGTTTGCCCGGTGTAAAACACGTGGTCAGCGCGGTGAGTCCAAGTTTTCTTCCGATCACCGCGAAGGGCGTGCCGATCACGAGAAACGCGCAGAACGTCCTCGTCATCAGCAGCTTGGACGGAATGCTGTCCAAGCAGGACCGTATAACCATCGTGAAAGGACGAGCGGCGAATCCGGCGAAGAGCACCGAAGTGGTCATGGACGCCGCGGCCGCGAAGTTGTACGGCGTACGAGTCGGACGTCAATTCTTCCTGGGCTTCTATACGAACGCACAGTTCAACGAGCCCGGATTCGGAACGGCTGCGGTGATGCCCGCACTTCGCGTTCGCGTGAAAGTGGTGGGCATCATGGTGTTTAACAATCAGGTGTTTGAAGACGACATCGACAAAGCCACCGGCATCGTGGTCCTGACGCCGGCGCTCGCTCGCCGAGCAATCACGATCACGAAAGCGGCAGCACTCCCAGTGCTCTTTGGACTGAAACTACAACACGGCAATCGCGACGTCACGAAAGTCGAGCACGAAGTGATCGCTGTCCTGCCACCCGGTTCTACCTATGAGTTCCACGTGACCTCGCACGTGGTGTCGCAAGTGGAACTCGCGATGAAACCTGAGTCGTTCGCGCTCGGCGCGTTCGGGTTGATCGCCGCGCTCGTTGCTCTGGTTCTTGGCGCTCAGGCAATCTCGCGTCAGCTGAAGCGAGGGAGTGGCGACCGAGAAGTGATGCGAGCTCTCGGGGCGAGCCCAGCGAACACCATCATCGACGGTCTCATTGGGGTCTTCTGTGCGGTGGTTCTTGGTGCGCTGCTCGCCTTCGCGGTCGCACTGGCACTCTCACCTCTTTCGCCGCTGGGACCGGTCCGTGCCGTCTACCCGAATCCGGGATTCACCGTCGACTGGACGGTACTGGGTCTTGGATTCCTGTTGATGGTCGTCGCCTTGGGATCCGTGGCGACGGTGCAGTCCATCAGAGAAGTGTCGCGCCGAGTCGCGCGGCGGCGTCAGGTGCCACTACGACGTTCGGCCGTCACCCGCGGCCTTGAAGCGGCGGGCATTCCCGTGGCTGGCGTCGTGGGAGTTCACTTCGCTCTCGAACCGGGACGTGGACGCACGTCCGTGCCCGTGCGCTCGGTGCTCGTCGGTTCCGCGTTGGCGGTCGCGTTGGTCGTGGCGACCGTGACGTTCGCGAGTGGTTTCAATACGTTGGTCTCACATCCCGCCCTCTACGGCTGGAATTGGAACTACATGCTCAATCCCAGCAATGACGTTCCGCCTATCGCGCTCAGCTTGCTCAGTCACGATCCCATGGTCGCCGCGTGGTCCGGTGACGTGGTCAACATTTTGCAGATTGACGGTCAGCAAGTCCCCATGATGATCGGCAGCAGCCGACCCAAGGTCGCCCCGCCGATCACGTCCGGACACGGACTTCGCGCTAAGAATCAAATCGTCCTCGGTGCCACCACCATGGCGCTCTTGCATAAGCACGTGGGTGACACGGTCGTCGTTACGTACGGTACCGCCAAGGACGCTCCCGTGTACGTGCCACCCACGACCTTGACGATCGTCGGCGTGGCGACGTTCCCGACGGTGGGTTACACGAGTTTCGTTCTTGACCACACGTCAATGGGCACGGGAGCACTGCTGTCGAGCGCCATTGAGCCGCCAGCGTTCCAAAAGATCCTGCTGAGTCCGGATCCCAACCTCAACGGGCCGGAAATGGTGATCGTCAGAATGAAGCGTGGCGTCAGTGCCGTGGCTGGCCGAGCCGACATGCAGCGAATCGCCAACGCCTCGAACAAGGTCTTGGCAACTGACCCTCACGCCTCGTTCGACAACGTCGTCGTCGAGGGTGTGCTTCGTCCCGTGCAGATCGTCAACTACCGAAGCAACGGTTCAACGCCCATCATCCTTTCACTGGGACTGGCCCTGGGAGCGATCCTCGCCCTTGGGCTCACGCTCAGTGCGTCGGTTCGTCGTCGTCGTCGAGACTTGGCGCTGCTGAAAACTCTTGGATTCACGCAGCGTCAACTCGCCGCCGCCGTTGCGTGGCAAGCGACCGTCGCCGCGGTCATCGGCATCGTCGTCGGAATTCCCGTAGGCGTCGTGGTCGGCCGAGAACTGTGGACTCTGTTCGCCCGCAATATTGACGCCGTTCCTTACGCAACCGTTCCGGTCTTGTCCGTCGTTCTCATCGGTGTCGGCACGCTCCTCTTCGCCAACCTGGTCGCGATCTACCCCGGACGAAGTGCGGCCCGCACTCCGCCCGCGCTGGCCCTTCGAGCCGAGTAGGTGGGCACTCTCAGCTCTCGTTGGGCGCGAGTGCGTTGGCGTAGCACGATTCACCGGCGGGGAGTGGCGAGAGAGGTGCTAGCACGACGACGCGCGGTGAGGGCTGCCGCCTTGACCCTGCGTTGCTTTTCAGTAAGTCTGGCGATGACGAGCGAGCGACGTGGTGCCAAGAGGGGAGCGGTGTCGTGAACGCAAGGGCCCTTCACGTTACGTGGTATCGGTTCCGGGCTACGTTTTCTCGGCGATGGGTCGGCTATCTGAGTGTGGTCTTGCTCCTCGGGACGATCGGCGGCTTGTCGCTGGCATCGGTGGCGGGGGCCCGGCGCACCGAGTCGTCGTTTCCCACCTACGTGGCGAGTACCAACCCGTCCACGGTCGAGCTCTTCAGTCGGTACACGGATCCCGCTCTCGGGATCAAGTCTGGCTACGACGCGTCGCAAGCCGCGTTGATCGAACACTTACCCCTCGTCAAACGCGCAGCGACCGCCATCATCTTCGACGGCAATATAGACCTCAACTCGGTGACCGGGGCGGTTCGAACGCGTCTGACGGCCGGCGAGGCCCCACCGACGTTCATCGGGAGTTTGGACGGAGAGTTCACGAGAATGGACCGCGTCACGCTCGTCGCCGGGCGCTTCGCCAATCCCAAGAGCCCCGACGAAGCGATCATGAACGCCGAGGCCGCAAGGCAAGGGGGCCTGCGCGTTGGCTCAGTGATCCACATTCCGTTCTACACCGACGCGGAGATCCTGTCTCCGAAATCCTTTCGCCCCTTTTTGATCGCCAAGGTGAAGTTGGTCGGCGTGTTCACCGCGAGTGGACTGATCGTCCAGAGCGATAAGAGCAAACTCGGTTCGAGCGAAGTCATCTTCTCTACGGCGTTGACGAAAAAACTGGCGCCTCAGTGCGCCACCGGTACGGAATCGTTTCTCCAACTCGCGGGAGGAGCGTCGAACGCCAAACGGGTGTTGGGCGAAGCCTACAAAGTTGACCCCGTGGCGACACAGTTCCCGGCCCAGGTCACGACGAGCTTCTTGCCCAGCGTCCAGCAAACGATCTTGCCCGAGGCAACGGCGCTCGGCGCGTTCGGGGCGATCGCCGGACTCTCCACGCTGTTGATCGCGGGACTCATGATGGGTCGCCTCATACGCGACGGCGCGGACGAGACCAGCACCTTGCGCGCGCTCGGTGCCACCCGCGCGACCATGCTCGGCGACGAGGCGCTGGGAGCGCTCGGAGCACTGTTCATTGGCGCAGTGCTGGCGGTCGTGGTGGCGATCGCCTTGTCGCCATTAGCCCCGCTTGGCCCGGTTCGCCCGGTCTACCCGAGCGCAGGCGTCGACGTGGACTGGACGGTGCTCGGGTGTGGTTTTATCGCGTTGATCGTGTTACTCGGAACGTTCGCGCTCGTGCACGCTTGGCGAGAATTTCGCCGCGTCACTTCACGTTCCCTTCTCGATGATCTAAGGCCCGAGCCGCGCTGGTTACGCACCGTGGGGAGATCGGGCCTACCAATCGCCGCGGTGACCGGTCTGCGATTCGCTCTCGACCCTGGTCGTGGTCGCAGCGCGACGCCCGTGCGCTCGGCGATGTTCGGTGCGGTCCTCGCCGTGACGGTGCTCGTGACGACCGTGACGTTCGGGGCGAGCCTGGACAGCCTGGTGTCGCATCCCGCGCTCTACGGATGGAACTGGAACTACGCCATTCTTTCGAGTTTCGCGGGCGCGGAGGATCTGCCCGCCCCGCAGACCGCCGCGCTCTTGAATCGCGACCCCTACCTGCAGTCGTGGTCGGGCGTCAACGTCGCCAGGGCCAAACTGGACGGTCAGATCAACCAGATCTTCGCCGAAAAGCCGGGCGCTCTGGTAGGACCGCCGCTCCTCTCTGGGCACGGTCTCATGGCGGACGATGAGATCGTCGTAGGTCCGCAAACCCTGTCGCAACTCCACAAGCGCGTTGGCGACACCGTCACCTTGAACGATGGGTTCAACAAGTCGAGGAAGCTCGTCATCGTCGGTACGGCCACGATGCCCGCGTTCACCGGTCAAGGAATGGGGTCGGGAGCGATCGCCTCGACGAGCGACTTTCCAGCGGCGCTCCTCAATCTCCAAGGCTCATCCATTCCCGGACCCAACGTCGTGCTCGTGAGGGCGCGTCCCGGCGTCAACCTCGCGGCCGCTCGACGATCACTCGTGGCGATCAACGCTGCGATCAACAAGATTCCAGCGGCGAGTGACTCGGCGGGTGGCGTGATATCGGTGCTTCGCCCGGCAGAGATCGTGAACTTCCGTTCGATGGGTACGACACCCGCCATCCTGGCCGGTGGCCTCGTCGTGGGCGCCGTCGTGGCGCTGGGCATCTCGCTGGCGGCGTCAGTGCGCAGACGCCGTCGCGTGCTGGCGTTGTTGAAGGCGCTGGGCTTCACCCAACGGCAGTTGGCCGCGTCTATCGCGTGGCAGGCGTCGGTCGCGGCGTTCATTGGCTGCGTGGTGGGCGTTCCGCTCGGCGTTGCCCTCGGTCGCCAACTCTGGCTGCTCTTCGCTCGAAGTATCTTCGCGGTACCGCGACCCGCGGTGCCCATCTGGTCGCTGGTCCTCGTGGGGATCGGGGCGCTCGCCTTCGCGAATCTCGTTGCAGCGTTGCCTGGGCGCAGCGCGGCGCGAACGCCCACGGGCCTCGTACTGCGCGCCGAATGAGTTCGGTCGAGTGCGTCCTCCTACCTCTCGTGAGCACCGCGTGCGACGGCCCACTGTTCGACGCACCTTTATCGTGGCGCCGCGATTTGGTGGAGGTGCTTGATTCCTTGCTCAGCCACGACTCGGAGTCACCCACGGTCTTCAAGTCGATGAGATCAATACGCCGTGTGTCGCGTGAGTAGACCCTCATGATCGCTCGTGCGTTCGTCGTCGCTTGGTATCGGTTCAGCGTGACCTTGTCGAAGAGTCGGCGCAGCTACCTGGCGTTGGCGCTTCTTGTCGCTCTTCTCGGTGGATTGTCGATGGGGGCGATCAGCGGAGCTCGGCGCACGATCGCCGCGTTTCCGTCCTACCTCGCTACGACGGACTCTTCGAACTTGCAAGCCAATATTTGGAATCTCCAGGAGTCACTGAGTGGTCCAGCGACGGCCAACATTGCGAAACAGTTGGATCGACTCTCCGGCGTGCGACACGTGGCGAGTGCTCCGACCATGATCGTGGTGCCGCTCGACGCCAACGGAAAGCCTCCCGCGGCCGCGTCGGCGATCTACGGCAGCACGGTCGCTATTGTCGGCAGCGCGGGCGGGATGTATTTTCGCCAAGATCGCGTGAGCGTCGCGCGGGGTCGTTTGGCGAATCCGCGGCGGGCCGATGAAATGAACGCGACCACTCTCGCCGCGAACGTCATGCACTGGCACGTTGGCGAGACGATCGACTTTGGCGCGTTCACACCTCGACAGGTGCAGGCGTCCACTTTCTCGCCGTCCTCATCGAACGCACTTTCTCAGTTCAAGGTCAAACTCGTGGGGCTGATCGTCTTCACCAGCGAAGTGGCGCACGACGACGTCGATCGCTATCCGACGCAGGTGCTCGTGACGCTCGCGCTCACGAGGAAGTTGCAGTCATCCGAGACCTTGCCACTGTACGGACTTCGTCTTCGACACGGTGATCGTGACGTGGCACGTGTCGAACGTGAGATCATCCACATGATCCCCAAAGGGACGGTCTACGCCTTTCACGTGACGTCGGTCGTCACCGGGCAAGTCCAACGGG
This sequence comes from Acidimicrobiales bacterium, assembly GCA_035949355.1. Lineage (GTDB taxonomy): Bacteria > Actinomycetota > Acidimicrobiia > Acidimicrobiales > RAAP-2 > RAAP-2. Next base: position 25,103 of record DASZIH010000070.1, on the reverse strand, counting down.
CGAGCAAACCGGAGGCGTTCGCACTGGCCGGTTTCGGTGCCATCGCTGGCCTGGCGGCACTTCTACTCGCTGGACTCATCATCAGTCGGCGACTGTGGGAGGACGTCGAGAACCTCAACGTGTTGCGAGCGCTCGGTGCCGATCCAGTGACGACGACGCTCGACGGCGCGATCGGCCCCCTCTCGTCACTGGTCGTCGGCGCAGTGGGGGCGGTGGGGATCGCGGTGCTGCTTTCACCGTTGACGCTCGTGGGACCGATTCGTCAAGTAGAGCGGTCGCCGGGCTTCACGTTCGACTGGAGCGTGCTCGCCGCAGGCTTCGCCGTACTCGTCCTCGGTCTCGGTGCCTTGACGCTTGCGTTGGCGTACCGGACGTCGACGCGGCGAATCGCGGAACGTGCGGAACCGAGCGAGCGCAGATCGGGTCTCATCAACGCGACGGGATTAGCCGGGCTCTCAGTGGCGGCGTCGGTCGGTGTTCGCTTCGCCTTTCAGCGCGGCCACGGAAGGACGTCGGTGCCGGTGCGCTCCGTACTCGTCGGCGCCGTCACCGCGGTCGTCGTGGTCGTCGCCACCGTCACGTTCGCCAGCAGTCTCAGCACGCTCAACGCCAACCCCGCTCTCTACGGGTGGAACTGGAACTACGCCATCGCGACCGGGGCGGGCGGCAGCGTCCCGCCGATCGCCAACCGGCTCCTCGATCACAGTCGCGACGTCGCCGCGTGGGCCGGATTCAATTTCGGCGACGTCGAAATCGATGGACAGACGGTTCCCGAGCTGGACGGATTGCCGAACGCAGCGCTGAGCCCGCCGATTCTTTCGGGTCACGCGTTGGAGGCCAAGAATCAGATCGTCGTCGGTGCAGCGACGCTCGCCGAACTGCACAAGAAGGTGGGCGACACGGTGTACTTGTCATACGGCAATCCCCAGAACGCGCCACTCTACGTTCCGCCGACGCCGCTCGTCGTCGTAGGTACTGCCACGTTTCCGGCGGTCGGCACCAGCGGGACGTTCCATCCCTCGATGGGGATCGGGGTCCTCTTCTCGACGACGATCGGTTCGTCGGCGTTCCAAAAGGCCATCGCCGCCACTGACAAGAATCTCAACGGTCCCTCCATCGAGTTCGTTCGATTTCGACGCGGCGTGTCGCGCGACGCCGCCCGGCGTGCGTTGGAACGGATCTCCTCGGCGGCGAACAAGGTGCTGCTGCACGACCCCAACGCCCAGGGTGACGCCACGTTTGTCGAGGGCGTGCAACGTCCCGCGGAGATCGTGGCCTACCAGTCGACGGGCGCCACGCCGGCACTCTTGGCGCTTGGTCTCGTGACGGGTGCCGTCGTCGCCCTCGGACTTTCGCTGGCCAGTTCGGTCCGACGTCGTCGTCGTGAGCTGGCACTGCTGAAGACGTTGGGATTCACGCAGCGCCAGCTCGCCGCGGCCGTGTCCTGGCAGGCGTCGGTCACCGCCATGGTGGGGGTCGTCGCCGGCGTACCGATCGGCGTCGCGCTCGGTCGCTGGCTTTGGACCCTCTTCGCCCGGGCAATCTACGCGGTGCCGGAACCGTCGGTGCCGGTTCTCCAGGTGGTGCTCATCGCCGTGGGTGCGTTGCTCGTGGCGAACCTCGTCGCGTCCATTCCCGGGAGGTCCGCCGCACGAACACCGGCGTCGCTCGTACTTCGAGCCGAATGACCGGTCAACGGACGTTGCCACCAGCGCGCTCGACCTGCTCGGTCGATCGCGCGAGCCTCGCGACGCGGCGCGCAGCGCACGGGGATCGAGGGGGTGCTAGTACGAGGTCTGCACCTGCGGTCACCTTGCTGGCAACGTGAACCGCGACGTAGGAGTCTTACCTGAGCACCGCCCACGGAGGTATTTGCTGAGATGAGTCAAATGCTTCGTGTCGCGTGGTACCGCTACCGGGCCACGTTCGCCCGTCAGTTGCCCGCCTACCTGAGTGTGGTCCTTCTCATCGGATCGATCGGGGGCGTCGCCATGGCGTCGGTCGCCGCGGGGCGACGTACGCAGTCCTCGTACCCCACGTTCCTCGCCAGCACCAATCCGTCGGTCTTTACGATGGCTGTGTACACCGCGGGCTCCAACGGAGGTCCCGCCGCCTCGTTGAAGGCCGCGATCGAACGAGTGCCGGGTGTCAGGAGCGTGGTGTCGGCTGAGGCTCCGACGGTGGTCCCGCTCGGGGCGAACGGTGCACCCCTCCTAAGTTCGCTCTCGAACGTTTTGACCATTTCGAGCCTCGACGGCATGTTGGTGCACCAAGACCGGCTGGCCGCGATCCAGGGTCGGCTGGCGAATCCAAAGCGGGCCAACGAGATCGTGATGGACACCGCCGCCGCCCACCTCCTCGGCTACCACGTCGGCCAGATCGTCCCCTTGGGTCTCTACAACCACGCGGAGATGAGCCAGCCGGGTTTCGGCACACCGAGGGTGGCGCCGCGACTCACGGTGCACGCGAAACTCGTGGGCCTCGTCGCACTCAACACCGAGTTAGTTCAAGACGACATTGACCGTAACTACGGATTCATCTACCTCACCAAGGCGCTCCTCCAAGAACTCGCCAAGGCCAGTCCGGGACACCTCACTCCGGCACTCTACGGAGTGAAACTCAAAAATAGTGGTGTCAAGATCGCCGACGTCGAAAAGGAACTCGTCGGCCTCATCCCACGAGGGGACATCTACGAGTTCCACGTGACGGCGACCGTGACGTCCCAGGTGGAACTCGCTCTAAAACCTGAGTCCGTCGCGCTGGGCGCCTTCGGTGCCATAGCCGCCCTGGCCTGTTTGGTCCTCGCGGCGCAGGCCACGTCTCGAATCCTTCGTCGTGGTGAAGTGGAACGCAGGGTCGTGCGGGCACTGGGCGCGAGTCCTCTGGCCATCATGATCGAAGGTCTCTTGGGCGCACTCATCGTGATCGTCGTAGGCGCGCTCGTCGCGGGGGCGGTAGCGATCGGGCTCTCACCAATCGGTCCCCTTGGACCGGTGCGACCGGTGTATCCGGGCGCGGGCTTCGCGGTCGACTGGACGGTGGTGGGTCTCGGCGTCGTCGTGCTCGTCGTTGGGCTCGGGGTCATCGCGATAGTCCTCGCGTACCGCGGAGCGCATCCACGATCGCGGAACGTCGCGGGGTCGACGGGTCGAACCTCGAGTGTCGCACGGGGCGTCCAGGCGACGGGCGTTCCCATTGCGGGCGTGGTCGGGATCCACTTCGCTTTCGAATCCAGACAATCCAATAGCGCCACGCCCGTGCGATCGGTGCTCGGCGGGACGATCCTCGCCGTCGCCATGGTGGTGGCGACGCTGACCTTCGCGAGCGGCTTCACGACCTTGATCTCTCGGCCTCCGCTCTACGGTTGGAACTGGAACTTCCTTATCAACCCGACCAACGACGTTCCTCCGAAGGCGCTGTCGTTGCTCAACGACGATCCAAACGTCGCCGCGTGGAGTGGCGCCGACTACACCGACGTACAGATCGACGGCCAGGAGGTCCCCATCATTCTGCAGAGCCCTCGCGCCAAAGTCGCTCCGCCGATCCTCTCGGGTCACGGACTCCAGACCAAACGACAGATCGTGCTCGGTGCGGCAACCCTGGGCCGGTTGCACAAACACGTCGGCGACACCGTGATCGTGAGCCTCGGAACGAAGAAGGATGCCCCGTACTACCTCGCCCCGACGTCGCTTACGATCGTCGGAACCGCAACGATGCCAGCCGTTGGGTACTCAAGCTTCGTCGCGGAGCACACGTCGATGGGTACGGGCGCTCTCCTGCCGCTCAACTTCTCTTCGGTACGGTTCTCCGGAAATAACGCGGACCCGAATCTGAACGGCCCCGAGCTCGTCTTCGTCCGGACTCGAGCGGGCGTCAGCCCCGCTGCTGGGCGCGCTGACCTCCAGCGCATCGTGAGGGTCGCCAACAAAGTCTTCGCGGCCGACAAAAATGGTGTCGGCAACGGCGTCGCGTTGCTCGGGGTCTTGCGACCCGTGCAGATCGTGAATTACCGCAGCATCGGCTCCACTCCAATCTTCCTCGCGGTCGGACTCGCCTTCGGCGCGATTCTCGCTCTTGGGCTCACGTTGGCGTCGTCGGTGCGACGTCGTCGAAGGGATTTGGCCCTGCTCAAAACGCTTGGCTTCACTCACCGTCAGTTGGCCTTCGCCGTCGCGTGGCAGGCAACGACGACCGCGGTCATCGGCGTCGTCGTGGGCATTCCACTCGGAATCGTGATCGGTCGCCAACTTTGGACGTTGTTCGCACGCAGCATCAACGCCGTGCCCGACCCCACCATTCCCACGTTGTCGCTCGCAATCGTGGGCGTGGGCGCCCTCGTGTTCGCGAACCTCGTCGCCGTACTGCCCGGGCGTGGCGCGGCGCGTACTCCTGCCGCGTTGGCTCTCCGCGCTGAGTGACTGGCCCCGACGATGGTCGTGGCGATTCTTCTTTCCTCTGAGGGGTGCTAGCACGAGGGATCTGAGGGCAGTCACCCATCTCGTGCGTGGCCGCAAAGTGAATGAGTCTTTTGGTGGATCATCGACGTCGTCTCGCAAGGGGGACAGATGAGTCAAAACTTTCGTGTCCCTTGGTACTGGTTTCGTGCCACCTTCGCTCGGCACCGGATCACCTACCTCACCGTCGTGCTGCTCGTCGGGCTGGTCGGCGGGCTGGCCATCGCTTCCGTAAGCGCTGCTCGACGAACCGAGTCCTCTTTCAACGTGTTCTTAACAAGTACCAATCCGTCCGACATGAGCGTCTTTCTTTACGCGCCCGATCTCACCTCGATGTTGTCGCGACTTCCTCTGGTCCGACACGTCGCGACCGCGTCGTTCGACCTCTTCGGGTTCCCAGCCGGTCATAACGGCGCCCCGGCGTTTCCGCCAGGAGTGGTCTCTGGCAACGTGACCGAGGTTGGGACCTTTCACGACGAGTACGTCTCACAGGACGTACTCGCAGTGACTGCGGGTCGGAGGGCGAATCCAAACAAGGCCGACGAGTTCGTGACCACCACGCTGGGCGAACACTTGATGAAGTGGCACGTGGGCCAGATCATTCCCATGTATTTTTATACTCTCGCTCAGACCCAATCGCGCGATTTCGGTACCGCGAGGGTCCATCCCCACGAACGTCTGGACATGCATCTCGTTGGCACCGTCGTCCTCAACAACGGGGTAGTGCAGGACGAGGTTGACCGGTATCCAGCCCTGTTGATATTCACCCCAGCGTTGACCCGCCCCTTCACGAGGACGGTCAAGGACTACGTCAACTATTCGTTGCAACTCGTCCACGGCTCCCGCGACGTTTCGGCGGTGGAACGCGAGATCATCGCCGCCCTTCCACGGGGCACGACGTACACGTTCCACGCGACCTCGTCGGTGGCGGGTCAAGTAAACCGGTCGATCGAACCTGAAGCCATCGCTCTCGGCGTCTTTGGGCTCATCGCGGCGCTGGCCGCGTTGATCATTTCCGCGGCACTCGTCGCTCGGGCGCTCCAGAACGAGCGCGACGACGTCGAAGTCCTGCGCGCCCTCGGAGGAGATCCGAAGATGAGTGCGCTCGCGCGACTCGTTGGACTGCTCGGTGCCATCGTTGGCGGGGCGGCTCTTGCCGTCGTCGTCGCGGTCGCGCTCTCGCCGCTAGCGCCTATTGGACCGGTCCGCGCCGTCTACCCTCACAACGGCATCAACATGGACTGGTCGGTCCTTGGCATCGGTTTCGCGGTCATCGTTGTCGGCGTTGGCGCGATGGCGGTCATTCTCGCGAGTCGCGCCACGCCGCGCGGGGGAGGACGCGCGCGAAAGACTGCCGTTCCCGTAGGTTCCAGGGCCGCGCGGCTCCTCACCAACGCAGGCTTTCCGGTCACGTCGGTCGTGGGGGTACGTTTCGCGCTCGAACCGGGGCGCGAGAGGGACGCGGTGCCGGTGCGCTCCGCGCTGTTCGGCGCGGTGCTCGCCGTCGCGATCGTGGTGGCCACTCTGACGTTCGGCAGCAGCCTCAACACGCTCGTAACGCATCCCGCTCTCTATGGCTGGAACTGGAACTACGCCTTGAGCAGTAGCTACACCGTTCCTCCGCAGTCCACGAGACTGCTTTCCTCGGATCCCTACGTGGCGGCGTGGTCCGGCTACAGCTTTCCCGAGGTACAGATCGATGGTATGACCGTCCCGGTTCTCTCTTCCGCCCTTCACGCGACGGTGAGCCCGCCTCTTCTTTCCGGTCACGCCGTTGACGCGCCCAATGAGATCGTGCTCGGTGCGGCCACGATGCGAGAACTGGGTAAACACCTGGGTGAAACGGTCGTCGGCGGTTACGGAACGCCGAAGGACGCGCCGGTCTACGTGCCGCCCGTGCGCCTCACCATCGTTGGAACGGCCACGCTGCCGTCGGTGGGAACTGCCTTTTCGCTCCATCCGTCGATGGGTACGGGCGCCATCATCTACAACCGATTGGAGCCGGCCTCGATGCGGAAGTTCTTGTCCAGTCCCTATCCGACGTTGAATGGACCTGCAGTAGTCTTCGTTCGCCTTCGAAAGGGCGTGTCGCGAGAAAAGGCACTGGCGTCGCTTCGAAAGATTGCCGCCGTGGGAAATCGCGCGTTCGCTGCCGTTCCAAATGGCAACGGCGCTGGCGACAACGTCTTCGTGACGACGGTGCAGTATCCCGCCGAAATTGAGAACTACCGCTCGATCGGATCGACACCGGCCGTGCTGGCGCTGACGTTGGCACTCGGGGCGGTGGTATCGCTGGGTCTCACGTTGACGGCGTCGGTTAGAAGGAGACGACGCGACCTCGCGTTGTTGCGCACGCTCGGATTCACCAGACGCCAGCTGATGGCCGCGTTGGCCTGGCAAGCGTCGGTGGCCGCCGTCATCGGGGTCATCGTCGGCATCCCACTCGGCGCCGTGCTCGGACGATGGCTCTGGACGTCGTTCGCTCGCACTATCTTCGCAGTGCCCGAGCCCACGGTACCGATCGTCTCCGTGCTCGTCGTGGCCCTAAGTGCCCTCATCCTGGCCAACGTCGTGGCGGCACTCCCCGGGCGCAGCGCCGCACGAACGTCAACGGCGCAGATACTTCGCGACCAATGAATACGTCCCCTCCCAAGCGTGCAGCGGCGTTCGACGTGCCGTTACAGACACTGCACCATCGGGAATCTCCGGGCGACGGCGACGCGTGAGGAGAGCACGATGATGACATCGTCAACAGCCGTTCACTCGTTTCACCACGTGACACTATTTGAACGTTGGGGAAGGACCTGCTATCGCGCTCGCCGCCCAATCCTCTTGATCACGTTGCTCTTCGTCGCGTTCACCGTGTTGTGGGGCACTGGGGTCTTCAAGCATCTCGAGAACGCTGGAGGGTTCAGTGCTCCGAGCAGTGAGAGTCAACGAGAAAGCAGCCTCGCGACCGCGGCGTTTGGTCGAGACATCGGCGACGTCGTGATCATCTATTCCAGCGCCACCGAGTCGGTTCAATCATCGACGTTTCAAAACGCCGTCAACGCCACGCTCTCATCATTGCCGCGCACGGACGTGCAGTCCTTCGCGACCTACTGGACCACCGGTTCCAAAAGTTTCGTCAGCGGCGGTGGCCGAGAGACCTTCGCGGTATTGGAACTCGCGGGTGCGAACGATGACGCCCGTCAGGCGAGCTTCGACCACGTCAAGGGCGATCTTGCGGCGAGCGGGCTGAAAGATCGCGTCGGGGGAGTCGTGCCGACCAACGAGATGCTCAGCACGCAGACGAGTGCGGATATCAGTCACGCGGAGTCGATCTCACTTCCAATCCTCCTCGTACTGCTGCTGCTCATCTTCGGTAGTCTCGCCGCGGCGAGCCTGCCCCTCGTCATCGGCGGCATCGGAATACTCGGCTCGCTCACGGTGCTGAGGTTGTTGACACTGTTCACCGGTGTGTCGATCTTCTCGGTGAACATCACGACGATCTTGGGACTCGGTCTCGGGATCGACTACGGCCTGTTCATGGTCAGTCGGTTTCGAGAAGAACTTCGTCAACAGAGCACGATCGAAGACGCCATCGAGCGCACGATGGCGACCGCGGGGCGAACTGTCGCGTTCTCCGGCGTCACCGTCGCGATAGGTCTTTCGGGATTGCTGCTCTTTCCCGAGAACTTTCTTCGCTCGATGGGTTACGGCGGCGTGATGATCGTGTTGCTCGACGTGCTGGCGGCACTCATCACCATGCCAGCGTTGCTGGCCGTCCTCGGTCCGAGGGTGAACGCCCTTCGAATTCGTCCGGCCATTAGCCAAACGCCGAAGCGCGTCGAAGATGGGGTGTGGTATCGGATCGCTCGGCGCGTGATGCGTCGCCCACTTCCGGTCGCGCTCGTGATCGTCGTGATCCTGCTCGCGCTCGGCTCGCCCTTCTTGAAGGTGCAATGGGGTGGCACGGACGCGACGGTGTTGCCCCTCACCTCAGCGCCTCGCCAGGTGCAGGTGGCGCTCAGCCACGACTTTCCAGGTAATCCTTCGGCGCCCATCGAAGTGATGGTGAAGTTCGACGGGCCTATCGCTGGATCCGACAGTCGCACCCATCAACTGAAGGCCTACGCGATTCGACTCGGTGGACTCGCGGGTATTGCCGGCGTGTCCGTGACCGGTGTCAAGGGCGACGTTGTTCGACTGGACCTCAGCTACGCGGTCGGACCAAACTCGAGAAGAGCCCAGAATCTCGTCGCGAGGGTGCGCGCGGTGTCCCCGCCCATCGGCGCGAGCCGTTACGTGGGTGGCCAGAGCGCCGAGCTCGTCGACACGCTGGCGAGCCTCGGCTCGATTCTCCCGTGGATGGCTCTCGTCATCATCCTTGCGACGTTTCTACTTCTCTTCTCCGCGTTCGGATCACTGGTGCTTCCGCTGAAGGCGATCTTGATGAACATCCTTTCGCTCTCGGTCATGTTCGGCGTGCTGGTCTGGATCTTCCAAGAGGGTCACCTCTCAGGACTCCTGCAGTTCACGGCGAATGGGACGATCGACCCGTCGACGCCGATACTCATGTTCGCCGTCATGTTCGGGCTGTCGATGGACTACGAGGTGTTCCTCTTGTCGCGCGTACGCGAGCACTATCTGGCCACCGGCAACAACGAAGATGCGATCGCCACGGGACTGCAGCGCACTGGCGGCGTGATCACCGGCGCCGCCCTCATGCTCGGCGTCGTCGTTGGCGCTTTTTCGATTACGAGCATCACGTTCACCAAGATGATGGGCATCGGCATCGTGGTGGCGTTGGTCGTCGACGCAACCGTGGTGCGCTTGCTCCTGGTTCCCGCGTCAATGAGGCTGCTGGGCAGCGCGAACTGGTGGGCACCGGGATCGCTGCGACGACTTCGCGATCGTTTAGCCCATGACGAAGAGACCAATCGTGTTGGACCTTCAGGCGCAGTGCAGGATACCGCGGCGGCGACGACGGTCGTTCGAACGCGTTAATCCAGTTCGTTGGACACTTGGTCGAGGTGAGGTCGGAAGTTTCGGCGAGGGGTGCTAGTACTACGTAACGCCGTGCGGTCACCTTGCTGGCGCGACGTGGCGCGAGAGATGAGACTGTCCGCAGTAATCGTCAATCGACCGGTGACCGGAGGTGTGGGGGCATGACGCACGGTCTGCACGTCGCCTGGTATCGATTCCGAGCAAGTTTCGCGCGACGGTGGACCGGGTACCTCAGTGTCGTGCTGTTGATCGGTTCGGTCGGCGGGGTGGCAATGGCGTCGATAGCGGGCGCGCGTCGCACCGACTCTTCGTTCCAGCAGTTCCTCGCCAGCACCAATCCCTCTGATTTGGCCCTCATCACGGCCATCTATCACCCTGATCCGACCGGTTACGACGCCCATCTCATCCAAGAGATACGACACCTGCCCCACGTCACGCGTGTCGAGAACGAAGCTGGCTATCAGTCCGAGATCACTGGTCCCCACGGCTATCGTGACCGAAGTCCGACCACGTCAAGCGCGGTGACGCTGTACAGCAGCGTGGACGGCCTGTATTTCAAGATGGACCGACTCGTCGTGCTCAGCGGGCGATTGCCGAATCCCCACCGTCGTAATGAGGTGGCCATCACGGCCGACGTGAAACGGCTACTCAAAGTGCACCTTGGCTCGAAACTTTCCGTCGGCGTCGTTGGCAACCTCCAATCGACGACGAACTGTCAAACGTGCAAGCCAACGTATCAAGGCGTCGTCACCGTCGTGGGCATCGTCACGACGAGTAACGGATTGATCGTCGACGACACGGATCGTGCTCCGACGGTCTTCGCAACACCCGCGTTCACGAAGCCGTTGTTGCGCTGCTGCTCGGATCCGACGATCTCGTTCTTGCAGATCGCGGGTGGAACACGCAATTTGGCGGCGGTGGAACGTGAGATCGCTCGGATTCTTCCCCATGGGCTGCCGCAACTCTTCTCTCCCACGTCGTCAGTATCGAAGGTGAACGCGCAACGAGTGATCGGACCCGAGGCACTGGCGTTGGGCATTTTCGGTTTGATCGTCGCGCTCGTCACGTTGATCATCGCGGTGCAACTGCTCGGGCGCCAATTGCGATTCGGCTCCGATGAACTCGCGATCGTGCGTGCCCTCGGAGCCGGGCCTTCGACCACCTCAATCGACGGACTCATCGGAGTCCTCAGCGCCGTCGTTATCGGATCCTTTCTCGCTGGCCTCGTGGCGTTCGCGCTGTCCCCGCTCGCACCCATCGGACCGGTGCGGCCCGTCTATCCGACGCGCGGCTTCGCGTTCGATGGTGGCGTCCTTGGACTGGGAGTGCTCCTTCTCATCGTGGTCTTGACGGGCGCCGCCGTGACGCTCGCGATTCGCCGGGCACCGCATCGAATCGCCCGGCGTCGTGCGTTGACTTCTGCCCGTTCGTCTCGGTCGGTGCGCGCCGCCATGATGATCGGACTTCCCGCACCGGCGGTGTGCGGAATACGCTTCGCGCTGGTGCCGGGCGGCGGCCGACAGTCGTCGCCAGTGCGTTCAGCGGTGGTGGGCGCGGTGCTCGCCATCACTGTCGTCGTCGCGACGTTCACGTTTGGCTCGAGCCTCGACAACCTCGTCCATCGTCCGCCACTGTACGGATGGAACTGGAACGTGCTCGTGACCGCCGCCGGCGGCGTGGGCGTGATGCCGGAGAAACAGACGGTCAAGGAGTTGAACGCCGACCCCGACGTCGCCGCGTGGTCCGGTGTCGATTTTGCCCAACTACAACTCGACGGCAAGGCGGTGTCAGTACTTGGCGTAAAACCGGGCGCGGCCGTGGTGCCACCACTTCTGAGCGGCCATGGATTGCGAAGTGCTGGTCAAGTGGTGCTCGGCCCCGTCACGCTTGCGCAACTGCATAAGCACGTTGGTCAGACGGTCCGCGTGAGCGACAACACGGGCGCGTCGACGATGCTTCGTATCGTCGGAACCGCGACGTTCCCGGCCGTCGGGGGTCAGCAGCACACCGATTTGGGTACGGGGGCACTGCTCGACTATCAACTGATTCCAAAGAGCGCGCGCAACCTCTTCAACCTCCCCGGCGGCGGTCCTAACGCGGTGCTCATCCGTTTCAACACGCCCACCAGTGCCGAGGATCTTGCCCGACTGCACAAGATCACGCCGATCCTCGAGCGTGCCGCGATGGACTCGGTCGGCGTCGAAGGGGTGCAGCGGCCCGCGGTGATCGTCGACGCCGGTACGTTGCGAGCGACCCCGTCGATCTTGGCGGCCGCACTCGCCGCGTCCGCAGTAGCGGCCCTCGGTCTCACGCTCATCGCGTCGGTTCGACGGCGTCGACGGGACTTGGCACTGTTGAAAGCACTCGGTTTCACCGAACGACAGTTGGCCGCGACGGTCGCCTGGCAAGCGACGGTCGCGGCAGTGATCGGACTCGCGCTGGGAATTCCGATCGGAACGTTGGTTGGACGTGAACTGTGGACACTCTTCGCTCGAAGTATCAACGTCGTGCCCGAACCAACCGTGCCCGTCTTCTCCGTCGTTCTCGTGAGCACCGGCGCACTGGTCTTCGCCAACGCCGTGGCACTGCTTCCTGGTCGAAGTGCGGCACGAACATCGGCGGCACTGGTACTTCGCGCCGAGTGAACAGACGGGTCTCGACGGACGTTGCGCCGACCACGCCGATGGTGTCGTCGCCTTTGGGCGGCGAAGTGATTCCCTGCGCGGCCACAATTTGTCAACAATTCGTGATGGTCTCACTGGCATCACAGTGATTTCGAAAAAAGCGAAACTACATTGCCAAGGTGAAGCGAACGCCGACCTACACGCAACGTCTCGTTGCGGCACGGCTGTTGCATCGGTTCAACTTCGGCCCGCTGCCTGGACAGTACGCGGCGTTGCTGAACCAAGGAACGACGGCCACGAAGACGGCGGTACTCAAGCACAACCTCGAAGATCCGGGTATCGCGTCCCTCGTCGCCCCGGCGCTCACCGATCTTGGTCCGTACCCCCAGTCGAACACACCCGCGGCGACTGCCTTCTACGACGCGATGAACCAGGGAAATATCGACTTGACTACGTGGTGGCTCGATCGCATGGTCTTGGCTCACTATCCGCTCATCGAACGTATGACGTGGTTCTGGCATGGGCATTGGGCGACCTCGATCTCGAAGGTCAACTATCCGATGCCCATGCAGCTACAGAACAACACGCTGCGCAGGTACGCGTTGGGGAACTTCAAGGACATGGCGGGGGCGATGGTGCTCGACGGCGCGCTCAACTATTGGCTCGACAACGAGGACAACTACGTCAGCTCGCCCAACGAGAATCTGGCTCGAGAGTTCATGGAGCTCTTCACCCTTGGTGTGAACAGGTTCAGTCAAGCCGACGTCACGGCGGCTGCGAGTGCCCTCACGGGCTATCAGACCGTCCAGTCGAACGGTACGGTGACCTTCAACGCCAAGCAGCACGACCCGTCAGCGCTGAGTGTTCTCGGTACAAGAGGACCTCTGAACGCCGAGGGCCTCGCGGCGTTGGTCGTGGGCCAACGTCAAAACGCCACGTTCATCGCCGAGCGTCTGTGGTTTCGTTTCGTTTCGTCGACGACGAAACCGCCCGCCTCGCTCGCCGCGAGTTTCTCGCGCCGCGACATCGCGGCGACCGTCGAATCGTTGGTCCACTCCTCAGCGTGGGCTGCGCCAGCGAACTCTCTCGTGAAGTCGCCAATCGAATGGTTCGTCGGGGCGTGTCGAGCCTTGAGGGTGCGGCCCTCTACGTTGAACGTGTCCGACCTTCTTTGGGGCCTGTCACAGATGGGCCAAGTACCTTTCAATCCGCCGAACGTCGGGGGCTGGCCCTACGGTCAGGCGTGGCTGAGCGGCGCCGCCTTCCAGTACCGATTCGAAGTGGCGCAACTCGTGGTCGCCAAGGGTGATCTTGCGCCACTGTTGGTGTCGCCGACGAAGATGGTCCAGGCCTGTGCCGACTGGCTCGGGGTGGCCGAGTGGTCGCGTCGTACGGCGAGCACGCTCGCGGCGACGGTGGCGACCCCGTCAGAGTTGGCCATCGCCGCGCTCTGCGCACCTGAGTACGTGGTGAGCGTATGAACACCTGCGAGATGGACCGTCGCCGGTTCCTCCAGTGGTCAGGCGCCAGCATGTTCGCGGCCATGTGCGCGCAACTCACCTTCGAAAGTATGGCGAGTGCCGCGAGTACGGCACCGATGCCCGTCGGCACGCCGATTCTGGTCGTGGTGACGCTGTACGGCGGAAACGACGGACTGAACACGGTCGTTCCCTTCACGGACCCTGCCTACCAGAGCGCACGAGCGAACATCGCGCTCTCGGCGTCAGAGTTGCTTCCACTCTCGAGCACACTCGCGTTCAACTCGGCGATGCCGGAGATCAGTGCGCTGTACGCGCAGAACAAAGTGGCGATCGTCCAAGGAGTGAGTTATCCCCAGCCGAATCTGTCTCATTTCACGTCGATGGCCATCTGGCAGTCGGCGTCGTTGACGGCCGAGGTCTCGTCGGGATGGATCGGACGATGGCTCGACACCCAACCACATAGTCCGTTCAACGCGATTGGTGTGGGTTCGGTTCTCTCACCGCTGCTGGTCGGCGAGAAGAGCGTGGCCTCCATGGTGTCGCCCAGTGGCGTGCAACTCCCGTGGGGCCCGGTGGCGTCCGTGTTGCCGCGACTGGGTAGAGCGTCGTCGAGTGACGGTCCCTTGGAAAGCGCCGCCGCGACCTCGATCAGCGACCTCTTCTCGACCGCCCAGGTGCTCGCTCCACTCCTCACCAAGTCGCCCTCGGGCTCTTTCCTCAACGAGCAACTGACACTCGTCTCCACCTTGATAAACGCCAACGTACCGACGAGGGTCTGGGAAGTGAATTTGAGCTCGTTCGACACCCACGTGGGCGAACAGGCGGACCAGCACGCGCTGCTCGCCGAAGTATCCGCCGCCATCGGCGCCTTCATGACGAACATCGGCGCCTCGAGTCGAGCGAATGACGTCACCGTCATGATCTACTCGGAGTTCGGTCGTCGAGTCATGTCGAACGCCAGCCGTGGCACTGACCACGGAACGTCGGCGCCCGTATTCATCATCGGCAACACCGTGAAGGGTGGCCTCTACGGCGAACAGCCACCGCTGAACGCGCTTGACCCGAACGGAAACCTCGCCGTGACGACCGATTTTCGTGACGTCTACGGCGGGTTGCTGCACGACGTGTTGAACACCCCGGTGAGCGACGTCATTCCTTCGTGGCGCACGACACTTTCCGTGCACTGATCGTCACCGCGACGGTGTGAACGGGCGGCCGGCACTCTCTCGGGGTTGATTCATCGAACCACGCATCACCGTGCTCATCGTGCGATCATCAACTCAGAACGTTCTCTTTGATACGTGAGAATGGTTTGGAATCCTCTGAGTTCTCGGCCAATGAGGTGTCGATCTAGGGGCTCTCATTCATCAGCTGCGCGGGTCGAAAGAAATAGTCAGGTGGTTCCGTTTACGATACGTGGCACAACCGCACGCAAACAGAAGGTGACGTAGACGATGACAGATGCTTCGCGGACGATCCCTTCGCACGCGGTCGCTGACTCGACAGACCACGATGTAAGGAGTTAGGTGGATGAAGAGTGTCCTCCGTCGTAGCAACAGCACGCGTGGGGCCGTGTGGGCGATACGTTTCGTTGCGGTCGTGATCCTCTTTCTGGGCGTCGTTCCCATGAGCTCGACCTCCGCGTCGGCGGCGCCGTTGAGCATCAGGGTGCAGGGCAATCACTTGGTCAATCAGAACGGTAAGACCATTCGCCTGCTGGGCGTGGATCGCTCGGGCGCGGAGTACGAGTGCGTGACGACGAGCCAAGTCTTCGACGGTCCCTCGAACGCGGCGTCGGTGAAGGCAATGGTCTCGTGGCACATCAACGCGGTGAGAGTTCCCCTCAACGAGGATTGCTGGCTCGGGATCAACGGCGTCGTCACGGGTGGCGCGGCGTACCGCGAGCAGATCGTGCAGTACGTGCATACCTTGGAAACCTTCGGCCTCTACGTGATCCTCGACCTGCACTGGGCAGCCCCCGCGTCGAACGTCGCGGCCAGCCAGTGGCCGATGGCCGACGCCGATCACTCACCAGCGTTCTGGACGTCGGTCGCCACGACGTTCAAATCCAATCACGCGGTGCTCTTCGACCTCTTCAACGAGCCCTACGGCATCAGCTGGCCCTGCTGGTTGAGCGGCTGTCAAGCGACGTACGGCAGTCCCACGGTCATCACCTACCAGACCGCTGGTATGCAGCAACTCGTTGACGCCGTTCGTTCGACGGGAGCCACGACACCCCTCATGCTCGGCGGCCTCGGGTACGCCAACGACCTGACGGGTTGGCGACAGAACGAACCCACGGACCCGGACCATCAGCTCGTGGTGAGCTTTCACACCTACAACTTCGGGGGCTGCGACTATCCCTCGTGTTGGGCGACGAACGTGGTCCCGCTCGCGAAGGTGGTCCCGGTCGTCACCGGTGAGTTCGGCGAGGATAAATGCGGTGATTCGTTCGATTTGGCCTTCATGCCCTGGGCTGATCAGCACGGCATCTCCTACCTTGGCTGGGCCTGGGACGCAACCGACGCGGGTTGGGACTGCTCGGGTGGTCCGTCGCTTATTGCGGACTACGGCGGCAAACCGACCACGTACGGCGTCGCCCTGAAAAATCATCTGGCCAAGTTGGCGAAGTTGACAAGATCGTCAAAGTAGATCGCGCCCACCGTGTCTCCGTGAGGATGCCGGCGCCTCAGGGTTATCCCTCATAGCGAAAGATTTTGGGCCGCTTTAACGTGTGCACTATGACCGGATCCGCGTGGTCGCGTTACGAGGAGAGGATGCTACACGTTGGCCTATCGAACCACATCTGACGCACGTGGCGACTCGATCGCCCGGAACCGATGGCTCGTCCACCTCGCGCTTATTCTTGGGTTCCTTGGTGCCGTGATCTCGGCGGTCTTTCTCTCTCGTAGGTACCTGGGTCACTCGGGGACCACCGACCACTCCATCATCGGTCTGCTCGTGCTCGCGCTCGTGCTCGCACATCTGACACAACGTCGACAGACGGTGAAGCGACTCATTGCACGGTTCTTTCGTCGCCAAAATTCGAGGGGCACTCGAACGCGCCTTGCCATATCCGACACCATTCTTTGGATTCTCACGTTGAACGCGATGGTCTCGGGGATCGTGGATTTCATGGTGGGTCACACGATCTTCCTGTCGATCCCCGGTCCGTCGATCTTGCAGAAGTGGCACGCGATGTCGGTCCTGATTCTTCTCGTGTACGTCATCGTTCACGTCATTCGACGGCGAGGTCGACTTCGGGCGTCGCATATTAGGTGAAGACGTTGTTACGCCATTCGTGCTCGTTCAGCTACGGGCCATGACGTTTCCGCTAAGCGACAAGAATGTGAGCGAACGCGTCGATGGAGTTCGTGTTGTCTGAGCGAAGTTCAGAATTCTGTCAATCCATCCGTCATTAGTTCATTGGAGAATGAGCGTTCAGACCGATGGGATCGAGAGTCGACCGGGGAAAGAGCTGACCCAAAGTGAAGACTTCGTTGCTTGGACGAGTGCCCACGTCTTTGCTGATCAGAAGTAATGGCGACGGCCGCCAACAGCGCGACCCGTAGCTCCGAGGATCCAGAGAGCGAGCCCAATGACCAGCACGATGACCCCGATTGTCCACACAATCGCGATTCCCGTAACGAAACCAAGTAAGAGCAGAACTAAGCCAAAAATAATCACAACGCCTCCGGTGTCGGCACTCCTATGGTCGAACCTGACCAACGGTCAGTCGAGCAGGATGCAGGGTCCGGACGTCCTCATTGGAAGCGTAACACCGGTGACCCCATTTCGCAGTACGTCCGGCGATTAACTCCGGATGTCAGATCTCGGATGGTTGACGTTGACGATTCGTGCGACGAGTAAGTCAGTCCGGATATGTTCGCGGCGAATCTATTGATGAAGTGACGAGGCGAACCAGTGCTCAGCGTTCGCCTTGACTGACCAACCAGCTCTCAATGAGAAATGTTCCGCTTATCACTGAGTCGGCGTTCGCCATCGTTGTGGAAGGGTTCACCGGCAATAGTCCGGGTGAGAGCGACGTGACTTCTTTCAGTTGTTCGATGCCGGCAAGAAGTTGACGACTTCGATCAAACGAGTCGTTCTTGGTGTCGTCCATTACTTCGACCGGTGTCTTGGATTTCTGCAACGTTCGCCCGAGCAACTCCACGCGCCTTCGACGAACAGACAGTATTCACCAACGTCCGTTCTCGAGTTGCCGCTCGTCGCTTCGCTAATCCAACCCACAATCACTCCATCCTCCTAGGGAAGAGAGCAGGGTCCGGGCGTTCTCTCCGTCAGAGTAACACGGAAGCGAGAAACTGGTGAGTCAGTCGAATGACTGAGAGTCGACAAAGCTCATCTAGATTTCGGCGGTGGACGATCAAAAGAAATGATCGCTCACACCTAACAATTCAACGGTGTGCCATTCGGACGTGTTGACAGGTGTCGATGACGTTCTAAGTGAAAAGTAGCCCCGGCGCCGTTGCGAACAATTCAGGCAATCTGTTGCGCGCCCAGGTCCCGAACCCGGAACCTCTAAAGAGGAAGGCGGTTCTCGAGTCTTCTTTCGCAGTTTGTTCATCACAGTCGTCACCACAAAATCGGACGCGGAGTTGTCGCAAGGACGCGCATCGATGGTCCGCTTACGGTCAGGGTAAACCCCGAGTCCTTTTGATCGTCTCCTTTAAACATCGGGGAAGACCCGGATTGCCCCAGTAAAGATTGTTGCGTACTGTCCAAACCGTGACGTTGCCGATTGAAGAGCATCCAGAAAAGGCAAGAGAATGAAGCCCGTATTGATCTGGTCTTTACCTTCGTGGTGGACGCCGAACTGTTTTGACTCGACGCCGTCGTTCGATGGCTCGACGCAGCGGATGGTGGCTTGCGACGCGGTTCTCCGAACGAAGACGGAGGGAACTGTGGAACTTCCGCGTCTTCGACGAAGGGCCGGTGCACGTCCGTGAGCATGCTGGAACTTAGACACGTCTCAAAGGTCTACGGGGAGGGAACGACCGAGGTCGACGCCATCACCGACATCAATCTTTCGGTTGATCGCGGCTCACTGGTCGCGGTCATGGGGCCCAGCGGTTCGGGTAAGTCGACGTTACTGACCATTGCGGGGAGCCTTGAGTTGCCCACGACCGGCGACGTCATGATCAATGGTGCCAACGTGGTTGGCATGTCGCGCAACGACAAGGCACGCCTCCGGCGCCGAACGATCGGCTACGTGTTTCAAGACTTCAATCTCCTCGCGGGTTTGACCGCCGCCGAGAACGTGTCACTGCCACTCGAACTCGACGGCACCCCGATGAAGAAAGCTCGTGCGCAGGCGCTCTCGGCGCTCGAGAGGCTCGGACTCCTCGATCGTGCCGAGCGTTTTCCAGACGAGCTGTCCGGCGGTGAGCGTCAGCGTGTCGCCATCGCGAGAGCCGTCGTGGGCGATCGGAGTCTGTTGCTCGCCGATGAACCATCGGGGGCCCTCGACTCGGTCAACGGCGAGGCCGTGATGCGAATGATCCTTAACGCGTGTCACGACGGCGTCGCGGCGGTCGTCGTGACGCACGACGCGAAACTCGCCTCGTGGGCCGACCGGGTGGTGTTTCTGCGCGACGGTAAGGCCGTCGAGGCGACACTTCCCTCCGAGCGACCCGAAGACGTGCTCGAACACGGCACGACGAACCAGTCCGGGTCGTGAGCATCGACGTCGAACGAGTTGACAGCCGCCCCTCGGACGGGGGCCTGCCCGCGCGGCGCGCCGTGACGCGATGGGCGTGGCGACTACTGCGACGCGAATGGCGTCAACAGCTGCTGGTGCTGGCGCTCATTGCGGCAACCGTGGCGATAGCCACCGTGGGCGTTGGCGTCTCGACGAACACTCCGCTGTCGCCCTACGTCGGCTTCGGTAGCGCGAAAGACCTCGCAACATTTGCCAACAACAGCGCGTCGACGAAGGCGACGATCGCTTCATGGCACCACCGCTTTGGTGCGGTTGACGTCATCGACAACGAATCGGTGTCAGTGCCGGGGTCCGTTGACACGTTCGATCTTCGCGCACAGAACCCTCACGGCCCCTATGGCCAACCCCTTTTGTCACTCGTGTCCGGCCACTTTCCTACGAAGCCCAGCGAGGTGGCGCTCACCGCGGGGGTCGCCTCGGAACTGAAGTTGACGTTAGGCGACTCGTGGCGCGAGATGGGCGTGACGCGCAGCGTCGTCGGCGTCGTGGAGAATCCGAGGAACCTCTTGGATGAGTTCGCCCTCGTACTCCCCGGACAAGTGCCTTCGCCCACCGAAGTCTCTGTCCTCTTTGACGCTCCACAGGGTCGAAAGTCACTCGGCTCGAACGTCATCACCCCGACCTCGGTCGCTCAAGGCAACGTGTTGAATCCACAGACCATCTCCATCGCGCTGGTCACGATGGCCATGCTGCTAATCGCGCTCGTCGCCATCGCGGGTTTCACCGTGATCGCCCAACGCCGGCTCAGGTCCTTCGGCATGCTCGGCGCGCTCGGCGCCACCGACGAGCACATCAAATTGGTGGTCCGCGCGAACGGCGTCTTCGTCGGCCTCGTGGGCGCGATCACGGGCATCGTCATGGGCTTCGTCGCGTGGTTGGCCTATCGTCCCATCTTGGAATCGAGCGCCCATCACGTCGTCGGCGTATTCCAACTGCCGTGGGCCGTTATCGCCGTTGCGATCGTGCTCGCCGTCGCGGCTGCGTACTTCGCGTCGACGAAGCCCGCGCGGGCCATGACCCGGATCTCCACCGTCTCGGCCCTCGCCGGCCGCCCGGCGCCCCCACGACAACTTCGGCGCTCCGCGATTCCTGGCACCGTGTGCGCCGTCGCCGCGTTCTTCCTTCTCGGTGCCGCAGGCGCGAGCGGAGGAAATGGCGGCGGCGTGGGAGAGCTCGCCCTCGGTTTCATCCTCCTGACCGCTTCAGTCGTCCTCTTGTCGCCCTTTCTTCTCACCGTCCTCAATCGGCTCGCTGGCCGGGCACCGCTCGCCATCCGCATGGCGACGCGCGACTTGGCACGCTACCGAGCGCGGTCGGGTTCGGCCCTGGGCGCGATCAGTATCGGCGTGCTGATAGCGATGGTCGTCATCATCGCGTCATCGGCGCGATTCGGCAACGTCCTCGACTACGCCGGACCCAATGAGTCGTCGACGCAGTTGATCATCTACACGTCGAACGGCCCCTACGGCCCCGGTGGTCCGGGCAACGCCGGTGCGGGCGGTGGCGCCGCTACGCCAACGATGACATCGATGGCTGCTAGTGCGCACACGATCGCGACGTCCTTGAGCGCCACCAAGATGGTGACACTGGAGACGACGAGCGCGACGCTGCAACACGCCGCGCCCGGTCGAAGTTTCTCTGGTCCGCTCTACGTCGCGACGCCCCAACTCCTTCGCGCCTTCGACATTGAGACGTCGACGATAAGCCCCACGGCAGAGATTCTCTCTATGCGACCAGGCTTCGCCGCTCTCAGCAACATGCAGATCGTCTACGGCAACTACTTCTCCGGCCAGAACAAGGGAGGACCGACGGGTCCTGGAGCGTGGCCCTGTCCCGCGAGTGACTGTTTAGCGAATCCAGCGATGCAAGAGATCGGCGCGTTGCCCGCGGGCACGTCCGTGCCGAACACCGTCATCACTGAGTACGCGGTGAAACGACTGAAACTCTCGCCCATCACGTCGGGTTGGTTGGTCGAGACCGCGAAGCCCTTGAGCGCGGCGCAACTCACGGGCGCTCGCGCGACGGCGGCGGCGGCGGGACTCAGCATCGAAACCAAGTCGAGCATCCCGACCTCCGCCACCATCGTCGACTGGGCCACGCTGGTCGGCATACTTCTCGCCCTGGGGATACTCGCCATGACGATCGGATTGATTCGAAGCGAAACCGCTGGCGATCTTCGAATCCTCGCGGCCACCGGTGCCAGTAGCCGAACTCGTCGCAGTCTTACGGCGGCAACCGCGGGCGCACTCGCACTCGTCGGCGCAGTCGTCGGCACGGCGGCGGCCTACGTCGCGATGATCGGCTTTAGCCGCACGAGCGCTCTGGACGGAATCAGTTCATTGGCGTCGGTGCCCGTAGCGAACTTGTTGACGATTCTCGTAGCGATGCCTCTGGTGGCGGCGATCGTCGGTTGGCTCGCTGCGTGGCGAGAACCGAGAGGACTCTCTGGTCAAGTGATCCAGTGACGGTGCATCAGCGGAGTTGCACCGCCGCAACATAGCGTCTGTTTCAAGAGAGAGGACCTTGGCGTCTAATCGTCTCGACCGACTCCATGGCCTTGCGTAGATTGAGTAGCCATTCGTCGGTGTTGGTCGCAACCAATCGGACGCACCAGGCCAACGCGTCGGAGCGACTGCGGGCCACGCCGCTGTCAACCAACGTGTCGAGAACTGTGCGCTCGGGCTGGCGGAGTCGGGTCATCACCGGAATCGACAAATTGGTGAAAATCTGCTTCGTGTGACCGATCTGGGCTCCCCAGCTGATTGTTCTACCGAAATGATGCTGGCCTTCTCGAGCTATCGTCATCCGCTCCTCGCGGGTCTCCTCACGAAACCTCGTGATACGGCCTTCTTCGGCAGCGGCTTTGGCGACGGGGTCGACTTCATCGCCAAGAGCGGGCGCGGAGAGTCGTCCAATGATCAGTATTTCGTCGTTGTCGATCGTGACCGTCGGATCCTGCTCGAACCAACCTTCGGGAAGGCGACCGACGAGCCAGCCCGAGATCTCTTCAGGTGACGTCATCTCCGACTCGCCTGAAGACCGAGAGGATCGTTCTCGGGCGCTTCTCGTCGAACGACCGGCAGACTTACGTGACTCCATGGTGAACCTCCTACAGATGATTACGTAATTACAGTGTATCATCCTTCAGAAACGGGACGTCGGACGCTCGCACGGGTGGGAGCCCGGTCGATAAGGCTCCGTGGCGGGGAAAATGGCGACCCTTAGGTGCGCCGACGCCTCGTAGACGAGGAAGTCACACCTTTCGCTAATCGAGACGTTGTGCAGATGCTGTTCTCGGAAATTGCGCCGAGACACTTGAGTCAGGGGCTGCCGCCCATGCCGCTGATTAACAGATCTCTCGTGATTCCGCGCTGCATTCCCCACTGAGCTAACTGCTCGAGTTCAACTGGGTCGGGCAGCTCCGACAGCGCCGCGTCCGACGCGTCGGCGAAACCTGACCCGCGCAACATGTCAATTACTTGTTGCCTGCTGTAGTGCACAACACTCCTCTCGGAGGCAGAACGCCGTACCTGCAACCAAGAGCCTAAGTGCCCGGTTGGTGGTTTCGCTAGGCGTTCAGACATTATTTGGATCTCTAGCGAACGAGTTAGCTCGCGAACCACGGGAGCATACGTGGCGATCGGCGCCGCACTTTCGACGGTCAAGTGCCTTTCGAAAAGCTTCTCTCATCAGGCGCCGTACCCGGGTTTCCTCTACTGGTGCGCGAACGAACAATTAGGGTACGGCAATGACTAGACGCACCGTACTTGTGACCGGGGGATCAAGGGGCATTGGAGCGGCGATCGCTCGAGAATTCGCTGGGGCCGGCGATCGTGTTGCAATCCATTACGTCTCCTCGGAAGCAGACGCGGAGGGCGTACGGACATCTCTCTCAGGTGACGGCCACGTTATCGCTCAAGCAGATTTGCGCGATCCCGAGGCTATCCGCCAGATGGTAGAGCACGTCGCTCACGAATTTGAAACGATTGACGTGCTGATCAACAACGCCGGAATCTTCATCGAACACCCCATTGAATCCACAACCTACGAGGACTGGCAGAGCGCCTGGGAGCAAACGCTAGGAGTGAACCTCATTGGCGCGGCGAACGTCACGTGGTGCGCGCTGCAACACATGCCAAAGGACACCACCTCACGAATTGTCAACATCGGATCTCGTGGCGCGTTCCGAGGAGAACCGGCGAACCCGGCGTACGGCGCGTCCAAAGCCGCCATCGTGGCCTTCGGTCAGTCGATTGCGAAGGCGTTGGCGCCTATGCGTATCGGTGTCACCACGTTGGCTCCGGGTTTCGTTGAAACTGAAATGGCGTGGGGCCATTTGCAGGGTCCCGAAGGCGACGGCATTCGTGCTCAAAGTCCGTTCAATCGGGTGGCACGACCAGAAGAATTGGCGAAGGCCGTCTACTTCCTTGCGTCAGCTGACAGCGAATGGGCAAGCGGAGCGGTGTTGGATTTCAACGGTGCGTCCTATTTGCGGATGTAGGTAGTCCTCCTGCTTCATTCGATTGCCCGCGACGCCAAGCGGTCGAGTGGACGTCATGGGTACATTGTGGCGTGCCCGAATTGCCGGAGATGCAGGCCCTATCTGAACGACTCGACGCGCTGCTCGCGGGCACCACGTTGGCCCGGGTCGACGTGCTCGGATTCTCATCCCTCAAGACCTACGCCCCCGCGCCCGATTCCGTCCTTCATCACCGACTCGTCTCCGTCTCCCGGAGGGCCAAATACCTGGTGTGGCACTTTGATGACGGAATCCGCTTCGTACTGCATCTGTCTCAAGCGGGACGATTAGACGTTGAACAGCCCCCAAAGCTGACTCGACCCCGCGGCTCGGCAGTTCGCTTCGTGTTCGCTCGAGGTGACGCCGGAGTCGAAGGGCCGAGCGTCGCCGTCCTCGTACGCGAATACGGCACTCATCGAAAGGTCTCGTGGTGGGTGTTGCCACCTGATGAGGACGGGCCGCTCGACGGGCTCGGGCCCGAACCGGGAAGCGAAGAGTTTGCTGAACTCATCCGCACCAGCCAATCGAAGCGTCGTCTGACCACCGACCTGCGCGATCAGCGTGTCCTATCTGGAATCGGACGCGGTTGGGGAGACGACATCATGCACCGCGCTCATCTCTCGCCCTTTACCTCGTTCAGCTCGTTGAGTCGTGAACAGCGAGAGTTCCTGCTCAGCGCCGCTACCAGCGTGTTGGACGAAGCACTCGCGCTTGAGCGCACACGTGAAGGGGGACTGTCAGAAGCCAAGCTTGGTGGACGATTCAAGGTACATGGTCGCGCAGAAGAACCATGTCCCTCTCAGTGTGGCGACACGTTGCAGCGCGTGTCATTTGAGTCCTACGAGATGACGTACTGTCCCACGTGCCAGACGGGCGGTCGACACCTGAAGGACCGACGCTTGTCTCGTCTACTCAAATAGAGGTGCGCACCTTCTCACTCCTTGGAGGAACCGGATTAATCTCAACACCGCTCTAGTCTTTGACCATGAGTGACCCAATTGTTCCTTCGATCTCCGTGTCGCGTGATATCCCAGCTTCGGCGTCGGATATTTTTGCCGTGTTGGCGAACCCCGCCATGCATCCACGTCTTGACGGCACTGGAATGGCGCAAAGTGCCAACAGCGAAGCAGTCATTACAAAAGTTGGCGACGTCTTCGTGATCAACATGAAGCACTGGAGCCTTGGTGAGTACGGCATGGAAAATCACGTGGTGGAGTTTGTGGCGGACAGGCGAATCGCTTGGGAGCCATTCGCCCACACGTACCAGAGCTCCCAGTTTGATGAAATGGTGAG
>DASZIH010000069.1:0-24529 GCA_035949355.1 Acidimicrobiales bacterium | reverse complement strand
CTCTTGAACGCAGTCGGTATTCCCAATCCCAAGCGCACCATGCGTCAGTTTCCGAGTGTGCTCTCTGGGGGAATGCGCCAGCGCGTCGCTCTCGCCATCGCCATTAGTTGCAATCCTCGTCTCCTCATCGCCGATGAGCCGACCACCGCGCTCGACGTCACCATTCAGGCGCAGGTACTCGACCTGCTCGAGACCATGTCGCGCGAACACAACAGCGCGGTCTTACTCATCAGCCACGACCTGGGCGTCGTCGCGAACTTCTGTGAAGAGATCCTCGTCATGTACTCGGGCAAGATCGTCGAGTCGGGTCCGACGTCCAGCATCCTGGAAGGTCCACTCCATCCCTACACGAGGGCACTGTTGACGTCAGTCCCGTCAATGACCGAAGAGTTACCGGAACGTCTTTCGTCGATCGCCGGCAGTCCGCCCGCAGGCGGCGTCGACGTCGTGGGCTGCGCGTTCGCGCCGCGGTGTCCTTTGGCCCAGCCGATCTGTCGTGAAGTAAATCCCGATCTTCGTCACCTCGACGAGCCAGACCAGAGCGTGGCCTGTCACGCCGCCGGCGACCCCCATTGGCCCTCTCCGATCGCGGTCACACGCCCATGAAGACGCCCGCCAGGGACGTCCCGCTCAAGGTCGAGGGCCTCAAGGTCTATTTTCGCGTTCGCCGCGCGTTTGGCAAAGCACGGGCGATCAAGGCCGTCGACGACGTCTCGTTCGAGCTTCGATCGGGCGAGACGCTCGGCATCGCGGGGGAGTCGGGCTCGGGAAAGAGCAGCGTCGCACGCTCACTCGTCCAGCTCACGCGTCCAACGGGCGGGACGATCTCGCTCGCCGGCGCGCCGGTGACGAATCTCACTGGTCAGCGATTGAAGCGGTTTCGACGCCGCATGCAGATGGTCTATCAAGATCCCTACGACTCACTCGATCCGCGCATGTCCGTGCACGAC
The DNA here is from genome assembly GCA_035949355.1 of Acidimicrobiales bacterium. Taxonomy (GTDB): domain Bacteria; phylum Actinomycetota; class Acidimicrobiia; order Acidimicrobiales; family RAAP-2; genus RAAP-2. The sequence goes on along the minus strand of DASZIH010000069.1, from coordinate 23,579 downwards.
GCCATTGGCGAAGCGCTGTCCGTTCGCGGACTGCCCAAGGCCGAGCACAAGAGTGAAGTGGTCCAGCTTCTTGAACGAGTGAAACTGCCCGCAACCGTCGCCGAGCGCTACCCCAATCAACTCTCGGGTGGTCAGCGTCAACGAGTCTCCATCGCTCGAGCGCTCGCGGTGAATCCAGAGATCATCATCTGTGATGAAGCCGTCGCGGCGCTCGACGTCTCCATCCGCGCGCAAGTGTTGAACCTACTCAAGGACATCCAGCACGACACGGGCGTGGGCTACCTCTTCATCTCGCACGATCTCTCGACGTTGCGATTCATGGCTGACCACGTGGCGATCATGTACGTCGGGCGCATCGTCGAACACGGGACGAGCGAAGAGGTCTTCTCCAATCCACAGCACCCCTACACCCGGGCACTTATCGCGGCCGTACCGAGCGTCACGTCGCGCGGTCATCGCCGTTTGAAGCTGAGTGGAGAGCCACCGGATCCGGGCAACCCTCCAGCGGGCTGTCCATTTCATACGCGCTGTCCCGAGGCCATCGACCAGTGCCGCACCGAGCGACCGGAGCTCGTGACGTTCGACGGCGCCCAAACGGTGGCGTGTCACGTCGTCCAACTCGGACGTGCGCGCGTCGCAGCGTCAGGGGAGACAGCGTGATCAATCTCCCAGAGAACGAATTGAACCTCGCCTTCACGGCGAGTGAACCGACGGTCTTGAGCCAGCCCAACTTCTGGCGGCGCGCGGGTCGAAGTCTGCTCCACGATCCCGTCGCGCTCTGTTCCTTCGCCTTCATCGCGCTGCTCGCGGTGGTGGCGATCTTCGCGCCACTCATCGCCCCGTACGATCCACTTCGCCAATTCTCGAACGGCCTCTCGTACGTCGGTGCGCCCGTGTCGCCGAACGGGCACTTTCTGCTCGGTACGGACGCGAGCGGTCGCGACGTGCTGTCGCGGCTCATCTTCGGGGCGCGGGTCTCACTGCTGGTCGGCGTCGTGGCCACGGGACTCGCGTCATTGATCGGCGTCGTCATCGGCACCGTCGCGGGCTACGTCGGCGGCGTCACCGAGTCCATACTCATGCGATTCACCGACATGGTGTTGTCGTTCCCGATCCTGCTCTTCTGTGTCGCACTCATCGCCGTCACCGGTCCGAGTACGCGCAACGTCGTGTTGGTCATCGCCTTCGCGTACTGGACCTACCTCGCGCGCGTGGTCCGAGGTCAGGTGCTGTCGATCAAGGAACGAGAGTTCGTGAACGCCGCTCGAACGCTCGGCGTCGGCCACGTCAAGATCATTCGTAAGCACATCATCCCGCACCTGATTCCGACGATCATCGTGTACGCAACCCTCGGAGTCGCCACGTCGATTCTCATCGAAGCGTCACTCTCGTTCCTCGGCATCGGGGTTCCACTTCCTCAAGCTTCGTGGGGTGAGATGATCTATGAAGGTCAGCAGTACTTCCAGAGCGCCCCGTGGCTCCTCGTGGCGCCGGGCGTCGCGTTGATCTTGACCGTGCTGGCCTTCAATCTGGCTGGCGACTGGTTGACGGACATCCTCGATCCCGCCGTGCAGGAGATGGGTTCATGACGTCCTGGTTCCTCCGGCGCTTGCTCCAGATGCTGTTGGTGATCTTCGGAGTCGTCACGTTGGCCTTCGTGTTCGCCTATATCGTGCCCGCGAATCCCGCGCGCATGGTCGCAGGACCGCAGGCGAGTCCCCAAGCCGTCGCGTCCATCGCGCATCAACTTGGTCTCGACCGTTCCGTGTGGTCTCAGTACGTGAGCTTTCTCGGGCGCATCGTGCACGGCAATCTCGGTGTTTCGTTCGCCCTTCAGGGCCGCACGGTCGCGAGCGAGATCTGGATCGCGTTGCCGTACACGGCCGTCCTCGCCGTCGGCGGCATCCTGTGGGAGATCGTCATCGGCATTCCCGCGGGCATCATCGCGGCGTACCGACCTCGTAGCGTCGTCGACCGTTTCGCGACGTTCGGCGCCCTCCTGGGGCTCTCCGCGCCGCCTTTCTGGCTTGGCCTGATGTTGATCTACTTCCTCGCGTACAAGGTCTCGTGGTTCCCCTTGAACGGCGTCGGCCACCCCTTGATTTGGTACATGATCCTGCCGAGTTTCACGTTGGGGGTCGGTGGCGCCGCGTTCTATTCGCGCATGGTGCGTACCACGGTCCGCCAAGTCCTTCGATCTCCGTTCATCGAGTTCGCGCGGCTGAAGGGCATGCCCGAACGCACCATTCTCTTTCGTCACGTGCTTCGTCACGCTCTCACGCCCGTCATCACCATGCTCGGCATGGACCTCGGGTACTGTCTCGGCGGCGTGCTCATCATCGAGTCGATCTTCGGCATCCCGGGTGTTGGCCAACTGGCCTACAGCTCAATCTCCACCCTCGACGTTCCGATGATCACGGGCACGGTACTCGTGGCCGCCGTGTTCATGGTCTTCATGAGTTTTGTCGTGGACGTGGCGTACACGTTCATCGACCCGCGCGTGAGGTTGAACCGTGGAAGGTAACGCCAGCACGCCAGTGACCCTGGCGCAAGTCGACGCGCGCAACGTTGCGCGTCGCGAGACCGAAAAAGAGACTGCACACCGAGGTGGAGCAGAAAGGAGCAGTAATCATGGGTAATGGGGAACTTCGGGTAGCCGTCGTTGGTGCGGGAAAGTGGGCCGAGCGCGCTCACATACCTGGATGGCAGCGCGACCCTCGCGTGGAGGTCGCGGCAATCGTCGACCTGGACCCAGCGGTCGGCAAAGAGGTAGCGGACATGTTCGGCGTCGAGCGTTCGGTCACTGACTACCGTGAGGTGCTGGACGACCCGACGATTCACGTCATCGACGTCGCGGCGGGCAATGACGCCCACTTCGAGGTGTCGTGGGCGGCACTGGAGGCCGGAAAGCACGTACTGTGCGAGAAGCCGGTGCACCGTGACGCGCGTCAAACCGCTCGCGCCGCGGCGCTGGCGGCGTCGAACAACTTGAAGACGAAATTGGGCTTCACCTTTCGCTACGCGCCCGCCATCCAGTACGCCAAGGACCTCATCGACGCCGGATTCGTCGGTGAGCCGTACGTGTTCAACGGCTACGAGCAGAACAGTCAGTGGATCGATCCGACGACGCCGCTGCGTCAGGCGGAACAGACGCCGATCGGTGACGGCGACATCGCGGTGTCGTCGATCGAGGGCTACGGCGCTCCGATTATCGACATCATGCACTGGTGGGCGGACAGTCCAATGACGAACGTCGTGGGCACGATGCGCAACTTCGTCCCGTCACGGGTGCTGCGCGCCACCGGGAAGATGGAGCGGATGAACATCGACGACGGCGACATGTGGATCTGCGAGTTCGAGGACAACGTGATGGCGTCGATTCAGTCGTCGTACGTGACCGTGGGTAACTACCCGGGCATCGAGGTCCGCCTCTACGGCTCCGAAGGAGCGGTGATCGTACGCCTCGTCGAGGAGTTCGGTATCTGTCAGACCATCAAGACCGCGACGAAGAACGCTGTGGAGTTCGTCGAGCAAGAGATCCCCGAGAAGTACTTCCCGGTGGGTGGCACGAGCCGCGAGGAGTGGCCGTCCCTGTTCTATTCAAACCTCATCCGCAACTTCGTGGACGAGATCGTGGGCGACGCCCCGGAGACGCAGGGTGACTTCGCCCAAGGCGCGTTGGTGCAGCGCACGATCAACGCCTTCGAGCAGTCGTACCGCGAGCGCCGTTGGGTGAACTTCAACGAGGTCGAGGGTGCGTAAAGGACGTACGCCTTCGAACGACCACGCCGCGCGACTTCGTGCGCGTCGTGGTCGTTCGCTGGGCGAAGCAAGAGGAAGGTTTTCATGAAGGTCGCGAGCAACGTCGATCAACTCTTGACGCAGATGCTCTCTGGCGAGGTGTGGCCGCCGCTGGCTGATCGGCACGGGTACCGCGTCGATCCGAACGGCGACGCCTTCTTCTTGCCGGGCATGGGTGGCGTCACGCTCGACGTCCACTGCGGAGACCCGGCGACGGGTTATCGAAGCGACCACTTGGAGCCAGGTCTCTCGGTCCGGCATCGCGAACAAGGGCCGAACTACGCGTTGCAGTACTTGACGTGCATTGGCAACCGCGTCGAAGTCAGCTCTGGTCCCCAGAGGGGCGCGTCGGGATTCGTCATCGGACAGCACGCGTACGTGCTCGTCGATATGGCGGGTGACGAGATGCGCGGCGTGACGACGGGCGACCAAGTGACCGTTACGGCCGTAGGTCAGGGTCTTACGTTGAGCGATCATCCCGACATCGTGGTGAAGAACTGCTCGCCAGCGCTCTTGAACGCGATGGCCGGCGGCACGACGTCTGAGGGCCAGCTCGAGGTTCACGTCAGCGCGATCATCCCGCCCGAAGCCATCGGCGCCGGCGCGGGAATGGCGTCAGAGTACGCGAACACCGACCTGATGGGCGCGTACGCCGGTCTCGACGACGATCTCTCGCTCGGTCTCGAATCGCTGCGCATCGGTGACCTCGTCGCAATGGAGGACCAGGACCACCGCTTCGGTCGTGGGTACCGAGAGGGGTGGACGTCGATCGGCGTCATCTCCACCGGAAGTTGCCTGCTCTTCGGGCACGGACCGGGACCGTCCACGATCATGTCGGGACCAACGTCGTCGTTCAAGATCGTCGAAGACGAATCCGCGAATCTCAGTTTCTTCAATCTGGTACAACATCGGGAGCTTTCATGACCAACGCAAAACTCGTGGGCGTCAATCTGCTCGCCTTCGTCGATCAGGGCGAGGTTGGCAATGACCCCTACCGGATCGATCGCGACGGTAATCCCTACGTCGCGGTCGGTGATGGTGGTGTCGTGCTCGGACTGCGCCTCGGTGACAGCGTGTTCGGTCACGTCGGAGACCACGCAGCACCCGGCGCGTGCGTCATCCACCCCAGTGACGACGCACGTCACGCCGTCGTCGGCCTCTCGTGCATCGGCAATCGCGTCATCGTTCGCACGGGCGACGCCGCCGGAATGGAGGGCGTGGTCTTTGGCAAACGCGGCGGCGGGGAGCGCGTGATCGTGGTCTTCACCCAAGACGTTCTCCAGCGGCTGCGACCTTCGGATCAGGTGGCGATAACGAGTCGTGGACAAGGAGCCGACGCTCCGGTCGCGGGCATCACCCAAATGAACATCACGCCCGAGGCACTGGCGCTGTTGCCAGTGCGCGCCGATGGCGATCAACTGCACGTCGGTGTTCGAGTCACACTGTCGAGTCGCGCCGTGGGCAACGGCATCGGTCGTCCTATGGCGATGTGGGACGTCGATCTGCAAATCGACGGCACCAGCGACGGCACGAGCGATCTCCGTCTGGGTGACCTCGTTGCCATCAGTGATCTCGACGCTCGAGCGAACGCGGGCTTTCGAAAAGAGTGGCTGAGCGTGGGCGTCGTGACCCACGGCGCGAGTCCTCAACCCGGTCACGGACCCGGCGTGACGATAGTCTTGAGCGGTCCAGCGAAGCACTTCTCCGTTCGCTCGGAAGGCGCCACCCATCAGGGATTGCGCGAAGAAGCACTGCTGTCGAGAGCAAAATGATGAGGACTGAGGGACAATGCGCGACGTGACGTACGGTGTAGGCGGCACGCACACGAGCGGTGTCGACACGGGACATATCAAGCACACGTCGCTGCCGGACGCCGTCTACACCGAACTGCGCCGCCGGATCCTCAATAACGAGTTCATCGCGGGTGAACACCTGGTCGAGTCGAGGATCGCCGAGGAGTTTGGGGTCAGTCGCACGACGCTGCGCTCCGCTCTGCGCGACCTTGCGAACGAGAACCTCATCACCATGACCGACCGTCGAGGGAGTTTCGTGGCGCGCATGAGCTCCACGGAGATCGTCGACTCGTGCTTCGCGCGCTATCTCCTCGAGGCCGGCGCGGCGTGTAACGACCTGCACTGGCTCACGCCCGAGGTCTTCGAAGAGCTTGAGCGCCAGATCGAGCGAATGAAGGTCTCGGCAATGACCCAAGACATGGCGACCATCGTCGACGCGGACACGGACTTTCATAGTGTGATCCTCGCCGCCAGTCGTCGCCCTCGCGTAAAAGAGCTGTGGCACATGCTGGACGGTCAGATGGGGTCGCTCATGCGCTCGTCGTTGGAGCAACAGGGCATTGACATGGAGGACATCGTCGAGCGTCACCGAGAAGTGATCGACGCGCTGAAGACGGGTGAGGCGAAGGTCATCGAGGAGGCGATTCGCAGTCACTACCTCACGCACGAGGTTGTCCATCCCCTCGAAGGCGAATGAGTCGTGCGACGTCGCCTGGATTCTTCGCCGCTGAACTCACGCTTTTCGACCTGAGTTCGACCGCACACCTCGGGTGCAGCGCGGAAGGACCGCGCTCGCCCCATTGAAATCACCAAGGAGCAAGAATGACACTGTACGAACGCCCTCCCGCACTCGTCGCCGCTGAGCTCGGCGCCTACGCGGCACTGTACGGATCGTCGGTCCGAGAGATGGACCGAGCGGTCGCCGCGTCACCGGGACCCGACGATCTGATCGACCTCACGCACGGCGACACGAGAGCCTTTCTTCCTCCCGCTTCGGCTCGTTCTGACTTCGAAGCGGCCGTGGAGGACAACACCGAGGCGTACTCCGCCTACCGAGGGAGCGCCACCGTGCGTCGAGTACTGGCTCCTCGCGTAGGGGAGTTGCTCGGACGAGACGTCGATCCGGCGAGCGAGTTGATCCTGACGCCCGGCACGCAAGGCGGGCTCTTCACGTCGTTGTCGGCGCTGGTGGCACCCGGCGACGTCGTGGCGTTCCCATCGAAGGAGTACTTCATGGACGAGCGGATCTGCGCGTACCTCGGCGCGAGAACTCATCGCGTCGCCTTGCGTCAAAGCGAACACGGGATCATGACGATCGACCAGGCTGACCTCGACGACGCCGCTCGCAACGGCGCACGCGGCATCGTTCTCTCACATCCGAACAATCCAACGGGCGGCATCTACGCACGCGAGACCGCAGAGCGTCTGGCGACGTGGATCGTCGCCCACGACATGTGGGCCGTCGTCGACCAGCTCTACTGTCGGCTCATCTTCGACGACAACGAGTTCGTGCACCTCGGCTCGTTGCCCGGCATGGCTGAACGCACCGTCACGCTGCTCGGACCCTCGAAGACCGAGTCGATGAGCGGTTACCGACTCGGCGCGGCGATTGGTCCACGTGACGTCATCGACGCAATGGAGCAGGTCATCTCACTCGCGTCACTGCGAACCGCAGGCTATTCCCAACACGCCCTTCGCCACTGGATGGACGGCGACGGACCGTGGCTCAAGGAACGTACTGCCGCCCACCAAGAGATCCGAGACTTTCTGGTGGCGTCGTTGCTGAGCGTTCCCGGGATGAAGGTGTCGTCACCGGCGGGAAGCTCCTACGTCTTTCCCAACGCCAGCCAGAGCCCTTGGGCCCTGCGTCACGGCACGAACGACGACTTTGCCCTGGCGATAGCGCTGAAGAAGAACGGCGTCGTGATCAGTCCCGGCTACCAGTTCGGAATGGAGGGGCGAGGGCACTTTCGCGTCAATTTCTCGCAGGACTTCGAGCGACTCTCACTCGCCAGCAGTCGAATGCAAGAGGTCCTCGCCGACGCTTGACGTTCCTCCGCTGAGGAGGTCACGACAGTGGGTCAGCGAAAGCGTCCGCGTCGCGGGTTCGGCTCGTCTGCCAATAGTGTGCACATTATGGACGTCGTCTCGATCGTTGCGACCGATTTCGGGGGACCCGAAGTCCTCTCGCTCGTAGAAGGGACGCTCGGCGACCCAGGGCCCGACGAGGTGCTCGTCGCGGTACGAGCCGCGGGAACCAATCCCGTTGACTACAAGATGTACAGCGGAGCGTACGGTCGCGACGCCTCTCAACTTCCGATGTCCCTGGGCTTCGAAGCAGCGGGCATCGTCGTTGCCGTGGGCGACGGCGTCGAAGGACCAAGCGGGATGATCCGCGTCGGCGACCAGGTCATTGTCTTTCGCGCGTCGGCGGCGTACGCAAGCGGTTTACTCGCCCCCGCGAACAACGTCATGGCGAAACCGTCGGCGATGTCGTTTGAAGAGGCGAGCGGCTTGATGCTGACGGGCGTGACGGCGATACACGCTCTGCGCGCAGTCGGTGCGACCGCAGGGGACACGTTGGTCATCCATGGCGCTGCGGGGGGTGTTGGTCTCATGGCCGTGCAGGTGGCCGTCGCGGACGGTGTGCGGGTGATCGCCACCGCGGGAGATGCCCAACACGACCTGTTACGAAGCCTCGGTGCCGAGCCGGTTCTCTATGGTGAAGGACTGCTCGATCGAATTCGGGCGATGGCGCCATCGGGCGTGACCGCCGCGATCGATCTCATCGGAACTGACGAGGCCGTTGACGTTTCCATCGCCCTCGTGACGAACCGCGAGCGACTCGCCACGATTGTTTCCTCGGAGAGATCGCGCGCGCTCGGGATCCAGGCACTTGGCGGTGGTCCCGGGGCCGACCCCGGCGTCGAGCTACGTGCTGCCGCGCGACTTGAATTGCTACGACGGGTGGACGAGGGTTCCCTCCGGGTGCTCGTCGCGGCGACGTTCCCACTCGTGGACGTTGCCGCTGCTCATCGACAGCTTGCCGAGGGTCACACCCACGGCAAGATCGTGTTGGTTCCCTAAGCGTGGCAGGCCGAGTCCGTTCGATTGTCGCCGAACGTCGCTACGAGTTGTGTTCGCGCACCATTCGCCTGGACATCGAAACTCTTACGTAGCCTTCGGACCTCTCCGCTTCTCACGGAGTTTGTCAAGCGCAAGATTGAGTTGGCGACGAAGCGAGCTCGGAAGGATTTGATACGCACGGTACGGAGCGACCAGCAACTTGAGGATGACGGGATTGGGCGTCTCGTCGAGTTCACGTGATTCGTCGTCTTCGGGTCGAATTCGTGCCGTCTGGGGGTCGCTCACGATGGTGCGACCTCTCTGGCGAGCAAGATCGACGAGCCTCTTGCCCGTACTGACGACTTCGACTTGGGCGGTGATGAGGTTCTCGTGGAGTCGCTTCACGTCGGGAAGGAGTATCGTCTCGCGCGCCTCGTCGCGCGACAGGTTGAGGGCCCGGCGGAGCTGGTGCTCCGCTACGTCGACGTCAGGTTCGGCCCACCACGCCGTCCGCTCGTAGGGACCGAGCGCGTGCGCACTCTCGCCGACCTGGACGGGTGTGTACGTGACGGGAAAGAAGCCGTTCTCCAGAAAGTCCGTGACACCGCCGTAGTTGGTGTAGACGACGGGAAGCCCGCACAGCGCCGCCTCGATCGGCGTGAGTCCCATACCTTCTGACCTGTGCAGCGAGAGAAAGACGTCGCAACCCTGCACGAGCGCGAGGTAGTCGTCGTCGTCGAGATAGTCGTCGATCAGCTCAGTTCTCGGTAGAGCGTCGATCGCGTCGAGAAGCTCGGCGGGTGCGTACTCCCTCAGTTCACTGCTTTTGATCGTGAGACGACAGTCGGGGTAGTCGTCCTGAACGCGCCGCCACAACTCGAGCGCTGCTTCGGGATTCTTGCGGCTTATATAACTCTTGGCGTCGAAGCTGGTCAGGATGTATCGACTCTTCGACCCGTCCTTCGTGGACTGCGGCAGCCGATGGGTGAGCACGTCGAACAGGGCCACGTCGAAAGGTGACAAACGCTGTACGGGAACGGGAAGGACCTCCGCCATTGCCTGAACGCTCCAACTCGACAGGGCGTGCACCCGCTCGATCTCACCCACCACCGCCACTTCGCTCATCTGATCAGGGATGAACTCGAGCTCCCACGCCCACACGGCCTCAAGGTGCGCGAGCGACGTGTTGACCCGACCGTGATCAATCACGTGGTTCTGCCACTGGTCAGCGTTGATGAAGCACAGGACCGACGCGTAGGACGCGCTCATCGGATTTCTTCGACGCAACAGCGCCGACATGTACTCGTTGGAGTCTCGACCAACGGTCACGCAGTCGATCGCCGCGTGGACGCCCGCGTCGTCAAGGATCCCGAGCGTCCAGCGAGCGATGCGACCGATTCCCGCCTGGTACGCAAAGTAGCCCACGAGTCGCAGGTCAGCGGTCTTCCTCATCGACTCCTCGGCGGCGTCGAGTACCGCTTCTACGAGCTCTTCATGACCCGGCGCGGTGTTTTCCGCGAAGTGCCTACCGGCCCAACCCATCTGTTCGAACGCGGCTTCGCGATGCTGGTAGTTCTTGTCGCGAAAGAACGAACCAATCGCGTTCGGGGTGCCCAGTAGAGAAGGATGGCACGACCACGCCGCGAGGAACGAGCGAACCCGCGATCCGAAACTCTCGTGCTCCTCGCCACACGTAGGACACTTCGTCCACAAGCCACTCGGCGGACTGTAGATCTCTTCACGAACCTCTCGCAGCGTAAAGCCGGCCCGCACGTGCGTACGCGCGTCCTCGCGTAGAGCGCTGTTCCACACCGCGGGCATCGGTCGGGTCGCGGTGACGCCCACGAGGGTGTACTCAATCGCCTCACCCTCCTCCGCTTGGGAACGGAGTCGCGCGTACTGCGCAGCGAAAGGTCGTGGGACGACGTCGCCCAACACTCGACGCGTGGCGTGGAGCGACAATGACGGTGTGCCTGACGAGAGGTACCCGCTGAAGTGAAAGAAATAGAGCGTACTGAGTTGTGCGTTGCGCGCAACCCGCCAGGCGCCGCCCTCAAGCACGATGCTTCGTTCGTGGAGGTTCCAGTACGCCACGTTGCAACCAGGTTCATCGACGACCTGCACGTCGGTCTTGAGCGGAGCCAGGTCGACGATCTTCTGGTCGGTGAAGTAGCCCTCGGCGTGATCGACCAGACAGTCAAACTGGAGTCGCGTACTCCACCAGTCGAGGAACGGGCCGGCGGATGGCCGCACGGAACAAAAGCCCATATTGAAGTAGCCCGCGGTCAAGATGTCGTTCGTCGAAGGCTTGAAGCCGTCGTCGGGTATGTCGGAGAGCAGATGCGGTGTCAGGGACACGGACGCGTCATCATCGAGCAGCGCAGTGAAGTCTTCAAAGACCTGGATGTCGGGGTCGAGATAGGTGACGCGCTCCCAGCCATCACGGAGAAACGATCGCAGCAGTGCTGGCTTGACCGATGTCGCGAACTCGAGGATGCTGTAGAAAAGTGCCGCAGCTTCGACGTCGAAGTCACCCCAGTCGCACTGATCAATCCCGAGCGCCCTGTGATTGGCGTCGCTCCTCTCGTCCGCGAGGTACGCGTCGATGCGTTCTTGAATTGGTGAGACGTCCGTGCAATCTTGCAGCACGAGCACGCGGAACTCCGTGTTCGGCATAGCAACCGAAAGTGACCGTCCGAGCACCAGCACTTGACCGAGGTAATTTGGTGTCGCGATGGTGCAAATGAGTTGTCGATCATCTGACGTCTCAGAGGTCTCGACGCCGTCACGGTTGTCGAACGCACGAAGTGCCTCCATGCAACAAGTTACCTAGGTACGACACTCAAGAACCTGTCACCGTGATGCGCATGCAGCGATCATGAATACCCTGCATTCGGATCTGTTCATCGTGTGGCAAGAACTCGCTTGTTTCACGACGTCGACGTCCAAATTTAGAGTTTCATTGGAATCTCACTTGACTCACGCATTACACGGTGAAAGCCCACAACACGAACGGTGGGCTACGCCTCTTCGTCGGGGCCGATGCTGCTCACCTTCTTGAGGACGAGTCGGAGAAGACGCGCGAGTTCGTGTTGTTCAGCAACGGTCAAGCCACTCACCGCGAGCGTCTCGTGCGTGTTGAACTCAGGAAATACCCGTTCGATCATCCGTACGCCGGCTTTGGTGAGACCAATGGAAACCCGCCGCCGATCATCTCGGTGAGGGATTCGTTTGATGAGTCTTCTCGCTTGCAGCGTCTTCATCACGCCCGTCAGGGTTCCCTTCGTGATACCCGCTTCAGCGGCCACGTGGCCGGTCTCTTGTTCGCCCCAGATCCACAGGACCCACAGCACCGTGAAGGCCACCCAGCTGAGGTCGTAGTCGGCCAACAGTGAACGTTCCATGTGGTTGCGCACAGCCGAGCCGGCACGATAGATGTTGGAGATCGCGCTCATGGCGGTGAAGTCGAGCTCGTGATCGTCGAGCCGTGCACGGATGTCGCGTTCGGCCTGCGAGACGACGGTGGCTTTGGAACTGGCGATTCGACGTGACACGCTTAGTCCTCGAGGGTGGTGCCACCGTTAAAGGTGGTCCCGACTGATCGAAAGTAGCCGCCGAGGATCTCTTGAGGTGCCAGGGCGCGTAACTCTTCGGTGGGGGAGTCGAAGAGTTCCAGCGTGGCTGACCCACCGTAGGAGGTACCGAGGTCGAGGTCCACGCCCGCCATCGTGACGACGTCACTCAGGGCGTCGAGGTCGTCCATCTCGACGCGAGGGAACCATCGGTGATGCAGCATCGGGTGACCGTTCACAAAACCGCCTGATTCACTTTCGCCCGCGAGCGTCACCGTTGCTTGGGCGAGACGTCGATCGCCCGCTGCGAGCGTCATGCCAAAGGTCCCTCCCGCTTCAAGTCGAGGACCGGCCCGTCCGTGCGAGACCGGTCTCGTCTGATGGATCGAACCGAGCTTCTTCGGATACCCCTGAATCTGTCCACGCACCAACGCAAAGTCCTTGTCGACCCAGATGAACAGGCACCGGCTGTAGAGACGATCCTGGTAACGGCAGCGAACGACGACGAACGCCTCCTTGTACTGCGCGCGCACCGGGTCGAGAAGTTCCGCTCCGTCGTCACCGCAGCTTTGCCAATCGGCCCAGATGAAAGCGACGGCACCGGGATCTTCGTCATCGTGGGCGAGTGAGACCCCGTCTGGCAACAACGCGGCAACCGCCGCTGGGTCCGTGCGGTACTCGACCGTGAGGAGGTCTCCGGAGTAGTGCCACGGCGTGGGGGGAAGGAGTGACGCGCGACCAGTCGCGGTGCGAGGGTAGGGGAGACCGCGAAGGCTCACGCTGAAGCTCCTGTCCATCCGTTTACTGGTCTATCGAACCATACGTGAACTTGACCGGTGCCGATGGAATTCTCGTAGTTCGAAAAGAGACGACCAGGCGCGACGCACGCCCGCCCTCCCAAGGCGGCAACCATCATTTGATAGTGCGCGAAGCGGCCCTCGGGCTTGACCTTGAAGAACTCCGCGTAGTTGTCGATCACACTCGCGTGGTCGCCGCTGAGCCACGCGTCGATGACCTGGTGATCCGCGACGCGGGCTTCTTCGGAGAAGATGTGCTCCTCACCAGCGGCCTCGTGGCTCCGAAGTGTTCGAAGCGTGTGAAACGTGTGACTGAGCGCGCCGGACGCGATGAGCACGACACGGCGGTCACTCTGCTCGATCGCCGCCGCAATCACCTTGCCGACGGCCTCGAAGTCGCGCGGTTCCGAGGTCTGACACGTGCTCACCGAGAGCCACGCCTCGTCACCTTGGAGAAACGAGAAGAAGTTCGTGGTCGCGTACATGATCGGTAGGTGTTCGTTGTCGATCGGCGTGATCCAGCACTCCGGTGTGGCGTCAGCGATCTCGCCGACGAGTTTCGCGAACGAGGGATCACCCTTCACGTCGTAGGGGACGCTCGACATGCCCCGGGGCAGCTCTTCGGAGGTGAAAAAGCCGAGTCGCCGTTCGGCCGACGTGATGACGAACTCGACGGTCGTGAACCAGTGACTGTCGAAGACGATCACGAGATCGGGTTTGAGGACGTCGAAGACCTCACGGCGAAGCTGGTGCAAGCCCGAGTAGAGGGTGCTCTCTTCGCCGTTATTGAGCTCCCGACGGACGTCGTCGGGCAGCACGATGGTGGGGACGTGCGCGAGGAACCCGGCGCCGACAATTTCACCCATGAGTGGTGTCTTCTTTCACTTGGTACGTCTTGAGGTCGCTGTAGAAGTCGAGGGCGTAGTCGCCGCCCTCGCGCCCGACACCACTGATGCCGACGCCGCCGAACGGTGCCGTCAAGTCGCGAACCAGATAGCAGTTCACCCACACGGTGCCCGCTCGTACGGCCGCTCCGAAACGGTCGGCCTTCTTTTGGTCCGAAGTAAAGACCATGGCGGTCAGGCCGTACTTCGTCGAATTCGCGAGCTCGATGGCTTCGTCTTCGGTCTCGAACGTCTGCAGCGTCAAAACAGGCCCGAAGACTTCGCGCTGGACGATCTCCGCGTCGTTGCTACGCGGCTCAATGAGCGTGGGCTCGAACCACAGTCCGTCGTCCTTCAGTCGTTCGCCGCCGAAGAGCAGCGTGTCGCCGGCCGCGAGCGACCGCTTGACGAAGCCCTCTACGCGAGCGAAATGCTCAGGGTGGATGAGGGGAGAGATAGTGGTGTCCGGATCACGGCTGTCACCGAGGACGTGCTGCTCACTCAAGTTCGTCAGTCGGACCAGGAACTCATCGCGGATACTCGACTCCACGATCAGCCTGGTTCCCGCCAGGCAGACCTGTCCGGCATCGTCGTACATCAAGGCGGCCTTCTCGGTGGCGAGGTCGAGGTCGGCGTCGGCGAAGACCACGAAGGGGCCCTTGCCTCCGAGTTCCCCGGTGAACGGGACCAGGTTCTTCGCCGCGGCGACGCCAATGCGCCGTCCCGTCTCCGGTGAACCAGTGAAAGAGACGCGGCGCACCCGGGTGTCGGAGACCAGGGCGGCGCCCACCTCTTCGCCGATGCCTTGGACGAGATTGAAGACGCCGCGCGGGAACTCGGCTTCGAGGACGAGGTCCATCAACAGGGAACAACTGAGCGGTGACCACTCCGCGGGTTTCAGGACGACGGTGTTACCCGCCGCGAGCGCCGGCGCGCACTTCCAGGTGGAGAGCATGAAGGGCGCGTTCCACGGCGTGATGACGACGGTCGGACCGGCGGGCATCCGCGTCACGGTGTTGTGCGTGCCGTTCGACGCCCACAGCCGCGACTCGTACGACTCCGCGAGGTCGGCGTACGCCCGAAAGTTCGTTGACGCACGGGCGATCACGCGACGTTGGAGACTCTCGAAGAGCATGGCCATGTCGAGACACTCGACGGTGGCGATTCGGTCAATGTTCTCGTCGATCAGGTCGGCGAGGCGATGGAGGTACTTCGCCCGCTGCCTGGTCGACAGGGCCGCCCAGGCAGGAAACGCGTCGTGCGCCGCTTGCACTGCCATTGCCGCGTCACGTGGGGTCCCACGGGCGACGTCGGCGAGCTTGAGAGACCAGTCGAGCGGAGAACGGTCTTCGAACGTGGTGTGTGATGAGACGCGGACGTTGTTGATGAAGTGCCCGGTCGCGACGGCGACGCCGCCCACGTTGGTGCGCACTTCACTCATGATTCGAACCGTGGACGCACGTGCGGATAGGGGAGTGAGGAACGCTCCGTGGGCGCGGGTCGGCGCTGGCCTCGGAACTCCCAATCACCGCCGTACGCGGTCGAAAGGACCTCCTCGGTTGCGGTGGGCTGCGCGCCGACTTCGTCACTGACGGGATCAGGTGAGGAGACCACGTGGTTGGTGAGAGCACCCAGTCCTTCGACTTCGACGGTGACGACGTCGCCGGGTTGAACCGGTCGCGAGAACGCCGGCGTGCCCGAGAGAATGACGTCACCGGGCACCAGCGTGATGAGTCGAGCGACGTCGGCGACCAGGTAGTGCATGTCCCACGCCATCTCTTCCGTGGACCCGTCTTGACGAACCTCGCCGTTCACCGTCGTGCGCATGGACTTTCCGCGAAAGTCCCATCCAGTGACCAGTCCTGGACCGAGCGGACACATGGTGTCGGCACCCTTTACTCGAAGCATCGATCCGGCGTCAGTGTCACGAAAGTCGTGGAGCCCAAAATCGTTGGCGATCGTGTAGCCCGCGACGTAGTGCGCGGCGTCGGCGAGGTCGATGTTGCGCGCCGTTCGTCCGATGACGATCGCGACCTCGCCTTCGTAGTTCAAGAACTGGCAGTTCGCCGGGCGAACAACGGCCCCGTTGTGGCTGTTGAGCGCCGAGACGGGCTTTTGAAACCAGGTGGGGGCCGGGGGGAGTTCGATACCGAACTCGCGAACGCGCGACACGTGGTTGAGATGGCAGCAGAGGATCTTGGAGGGCGCAACAGGCGCAAGGTGCGTCGCCGTCGCCGCCTCGACGCGGCGCCCGTCGGCGGCCACCAACGTGTCACCGTCACGCGTGACGTCAACGACGTTGCCGTCGAGCAGGATGCGGCGATACTCCACGTGGCCTCCAGAAATCGTTTGTACTCAAATGAGTATCCCATTTTACAAACGGGGCCGCGATTCGCGTGCTACTTTCGCCAAAGTCACCCTTGGAGGCTTCATGACGAGTTCATTCGACCGCGTACGGGTGCTGTGGCCCGACCATCTGGGTCTCGCACGCGGGAAGTACGTGCCGGCGAGTCTCGCGGACCGTGGCGCTCGGCACTGCACCGGAACGTGGGCGCTCGGCTACGACCGTGTCATGACGCCCGAGACTCCCGGGAGTCACTGGCACGAGGGCCTGCCCGATTTTGACGCGGTCTTCGACATGGCGGACTTGCGACCGAGCTGGGAAGCGAACACGAAGGTCGTCGTGGCCGACCTCGTTCGAGCAGGTGAGCCCTTCTCCGTCTCTCCTCGAACCGCACTGCGAAAGGCGATCGCGGACTGGCGGGCGCTCGGCTTCGAACCCTACGTGGGTGTGGAGCTTGAAGCGTACGTCTTCGTGCCCGATGACAACGGTGGTTGGAAGCCGATGGAGACGCCGGGCGCCTTCGTCTACGGGACGGGGCCAGCCGTCGATCCCTTTGGTCTGATCGACGCCATTTGGTCGGCGTGCGCGGAGGCCGACATTCCCCTCGAATCGGTCAACTCCGAGTACGACACGCCGCAGTTCGAGTTCACCCTGCGCTACGACGACGCACTGAAGGCCGCGGACGACGCCTTTCTCTTCAAGGTTCTCGCGCGAGAAGTGGCCCACCGACTCGGCTTGATGGTCACCTTCATGGGTAAGCCGCTCAGCGATCGTGGAGGCTCAGGACTACACGTCAATTTCTCCTTTCGAAACCCCGACGGCGAGAACGTCATCAACGATGAGTCGAACGACGACGGACTGTCCGCTCTGGCGAAGCACGCCATCGGGGGACTTCTCGAGCACCACCGCGCGCTCGCGGGGCTGTGCGCTCCGACGGTCAACGCGTACAAGCGACTTCGTCCAGCGTCGCTCTCGGGTTACTGGGCGAACTGGGGCTACGACCATCGCGGCGCCACCATTCGCGTGCCGGCAGAACGCGGGAGCGCCGCACGACTCGAACACCGCTTGAGTGATGGCGCCGCGGTCGTGCACAGTGCGATCGCCGGCGTCCTTCAGGCCGCACTGCTCGGCGTCACCAGCGAGGCGGACCCCGGAAAGGCGGAGGGCGGCAACGGTCTCGACAGCATCGACGCGACCGTAGGGGTACCGGCGTCGTTGAGTGAGGCCCTTGACGCCCTCGAGGCCGACACGGCTCTCGCTGAGGCGATTGGCGGCGAGCTCGTCGCTCAACACGTCATGGTGAAGCGAGCGGAGTGGGATCGTTTCACGGCTGCCACGACGGACTGGGAAGTTCGCGAGTACTTACCGTTCCTTTAGCGCCACGTGACGCGTACCGGCAGGTTCTTTATGCCGCTGATGAAGTTCGAGCGAAGGCGTTCGGGCTCACCGACGAGTTCCACTTTCTCCCAGCGACGAGCGATCTCTTCGAAGAGGACTCGTAACTCGAGGCGCGCGAGATGCGCGCCAAGACAGAGGTGTGGACTGTGCAGACCGAACGCCACGTGGTCGTTGGGCGAGCGGTCGGGCTGAAACTCCCCAGGACTGTCGAAGTGCCGCTCGTCGTCGTTGGCGGAGGTGTACCAGAGCACGACCTTGTCGCCGGCCTTGAGGGATTTGCCGTTGAGTTCGGTATCCGTCGTGACGGTGCGTCGAAAGTGCATCGTCACCGTCGTCCAACGGAGCATCTCGTCGACCAGGCTCTTACGCTCTTCGAGGGTCATCGAGGGGATCGATTCGAAGACGTCGGGTCGCTCGATGAGCGCCAGCAGTCCGCCGGTCATGGTGTAGCGCGTGGTGTCGTTGCCCGCCGCGACCATGAGGGTGAAGAAGTTCATCAGCGCGAGGTCGTCCAGCGACTCGCCGTCGGCGGTCGGCTCGAGAAGCGCGTTCAAGATGTCGTGTGTGGGAGAGAGGCGACGCTCTTCGAGGGCGTGGGTCGCGTACTCGAAGAGTTCCAGCGATACGGGGGAGCGGAACGGAAGCAGTCGGTACGCCGACGTGTCGACCTGATCGACCACGAACTCGGTGAACTCGGGATCACTGTTGCCGATGAGGGCGTCGCCTCGCTGGACGAGCCACTCGAGGTCGTCGTCGGGTAGGCCTAAGAGCCGGCCCAGCATCCGCATGGGCAGTTCGCGCGCGACGCGCTGGACGAAATTGAACTCGCGTTCTCCTTCCAGCGAATCGAGCACCTCGACGGCGAGCTGGCGAACGGCGTCCTCGTACTCGTTCACCGATTTGGGGGCGAAGGGGCGGCTCACGAGGCGACGCAGTCGGGTGTGCTCCGGTGAGTCCATCTCCATCAACGTGCGCCGGGCTTCGAGTTCGTCGGCGTCCATGTCCTCTAGACGAATACCTTGGCGGCTAGAGAAGACGTCGGTGTTTCGACTCGCGAAGAGGACGTCGTCGTAGGTCGTGAGACTCCAGAAGCCCCGGCCGCCGTCCGACTCCTCGGTCCAATGGACGGGGTCGTGCTGGCGAAGGTAGCGAAACGTCGCACGAGGAACGCCGTCGACGTACGTGTCGTGCGACGTGATGTCGGCTAGTGGTTCGGCCACGCTACTCCCTGAGATGTTTGCTACCAAACGAGTATCTATTAGACCACAGACCGAGAACGACGCGTACAATGGGGCCATGAAAAGGCCGCTGATCGGCATCACGGGGCGCCGCTGGTCGGCGTCAGTGCTGGGCACGAACGTTCCGCCCGCGATGAACGGCATCCACTTTGACCTTCATTTCAGTGACTACCCGAGGTCCATCGCCCTCGCCGGTGGACTGCCCGTGGAGCTCACGCGCGACGCCGACGTTCTCGAGATGGTTGCGCACCTTGACGGACTCGTCCTTACGGGCGGTGCCGACGTCGACCCGGACAACTACCACCAAGCCCACGACGCCAATCTCGGTGTCCTCGAACCTGAACGCGACGCGTGGGAGATAGCGCTCTTGGCGGCCGCTCGCGAGAGAGATCTTCCGGTGTTGGCGATCTGTCGCGGGTTGCAGCTCGTGAACGTCGTCTTCGGTGGCACGTTGCGCCAACACGTGGAACTCGACGAGGGCGCAGGTCATCCTCAGTGGAACGTCGACGGCCACGAAGCGACACACAGCGTCAACGTCGTGGAAGGTTCGACGATCTCACGCCTGTTTCCCGATGAAATTGGAGTCAATTCACTTCATCATCAGGTGGTAGACACCGTGGGGGAGGGCCTCATCGTGTCGGCGAAGGCCCCCGACGGTGTCGTCGAAGGACTCGAGACGTCCGATGGACGCGTCGTCGCGGTGCAGTGGCACCCCGAACTTCTGGAAAAGCCGGACCCCACGTTCGTTTGGCTGGTGCGAGAAGCGAGCGAACGTCACTCGGCGTGAGCGGTACTTGACGTGGGTCGTTTGAACCCTTACGGTTTAGCGCGAATGCCCATCATGGGGTGTTCGCCGTCGGACCTAGGGGGGACATGGCAAGGGATGCGCAGAGGAAGACGTCACTAGGCGGTAAGCGAAAGCTCACGCTCATCGACACGATCGCACAGTCAGTCGGACTGATGGGACCGGTGTTCTCGATCGCGTTCTTGGTTCCTTTGATCGTCGGTCTCACGGCCGCTACGGGGACTGGTGCGGGCAACGCCGCGTCGCTCGCCGTCTTGATCGCCGCCATCGGCGTGACTGGACTCGGCTGGATCATCGCCGAGTACACCAGAAAGATTCAAGCCGCCGGTTCGCTCTACGACTACGTCACTGACGGTCTCGGCGGCCTCGTCGGCTCCGCGGCCGGTTGGCTCTACTACGCGGGCATGTTGGCGCTCGGCGCGGGCATCTTGCCCATGATCGGCGGCACCATCCACGACACCATCCTGAGTGAGTTCCACCGTGCGCCGCTGGCGTACTGGGTCTGGGACGTCGCTCTACTCATCGTCGTGGGAACGATCATCTACGTGGGCGTCGCACTTTCGACACGAGTGCAACTCACCCTGGCGCTCATCTCGGTCTCCGTCGTCCTCGTTTTCTCCATCTACGTCATTGTGAAGAGTGGGGGAGTCCATCATCTTGGAACCGGCTTCTCGCCCAATAGTTCGCCCACGCACTGGAAGGGCGTTTTCTTTGGCGTGTTGTATGGCGTGTTGCTCTTCACTGGCTTCGAAACGTCGGCCAATCTCGCTGAAGAGACCAATCGACCCGAGAAGAACATTCCGCGAGCGGTATTGACGTCTGTCCTGGTCATAGGCGGTTTCTACGTCATCGGTTCGTTTGCGCAAGTGTCGGGATTTCACTTCAACCTGAACGCACTCGGCAAAAACGCTGGCGCGCCCCTCTTCACGCTCGCGGGACCCAAGGCCGCCGGTGGCTTCGCTGACGTCGGCATTCGCCGACTCGTCGAGCTCGTCGTCATCTTCGACATGATCGCCGTCCTCATCGGTTGCGCGGTCTCCGCCTCGCGCGGCATCTTTGCGCTGGCGAGAGACGCGCGTTTGCCGAGGTCGCTGTCGAGGATCTCGAAGTTCGGAACTCCGTCCAGTGCGAGTGGCCTCGTGGTCATTGTCTACGGCGTCATCATTGCGTTGGTGGCCTGGACCACCGCGTTCGCCATTCCGACGTCGCCGCCTCACGGACTACCCGAGTACGTCTCGATGTTCTCGTGGATGTCGACGTTCGGCGGCTTCGCGATAGCGGTGATCTACCTCTTCATCGCGCTCGGTGCGCTGCGTGGGCTTCGAGCGGTAGGAAAGTCCTGGCAGCTCTACCTCGCGTGCCTCGTCGGGGGACTCGTGACCATTGCGGCGATCTACGGAGCAATCTACAAAGTTACGGCGCCGACCGTCTGGGCTCCCTACAGCGCGATCGCGCTGTTGGTCGTTGGGCTCATCGCCGCGTTCGCCATGCCCAAGAAGCCAGTCGCGATGACGGAGTTTTCTGGTCTCAGAGAGTCGGAGCGTGGTCCCATCAAGCTCTAGAAGGTTCTGCGACGGGCTGCCAACCTCGCCGGCGCTTCGATGCCCTACAAGTGGGCGAGTGCCATGCCGAGGGCGAAGAGTCCCGCGCAGGTCAGCGGGGTAGTGATGACCAGAGCGAGGGAGTAGCCCCAGTGGTGCTCGCGTTGCAAGATCGCCGGTATCGCGAAGGCCGAGGAGAACGTGGTCAGTCCCCCGCAGAATCCCGTCAGCACGACGTCACGAACGTGCGCGTCCGCTGAACCGACGAGTCGATAGGCCGCGTAGCCAGCGACGCCACTGCCGAGGGCGTTCGCAGCGACGGTGGCCCACGGTCGGTTCGTGGGGTGATGACGGCGAACGCCATACTCCATCACGTAGCGAACGACGCAACCCAGTGCGCCGAAGAGCGAGATGAGGAGCAGCGTCATCGCCGGTGCCTCAAAAGTCCCAACCACGCCGCGAGAACGCCGCTCAGAACGGCCCCCACAGCCACGCCAATGGCCCCACCAATACAAAGGTGCCAGATTGCTGCGAGATCGACGAAGAGGCCCGAGTATGAGGTGAGGCCACCGAAGAAGCCGGTGATGACGAGGAGTCGCGTCAGGTCGTTCGGGTCATGACCTCGAAGGGGCCCGCGCAGGAGTCGCGTGGCGAGAAACACGCCGACAAAGTTGATCGCCAACAGCATCCAGGGAATCTCCTGAGGCCACGTGACCGAGCCCGACGTCGGCGACGGAAGGTGCTCGAAGCGAACGAGAAGGTCGCGCAACAACGTTCCGACGAATCCACCGGCCGCCGTAGATGACAATGCCATGACAAATTCGCGGGGCTTGAGGGTGACGTTCGCGGACATGGAGTACACAAAAACTAGCGAACCCACTCTGCAGGGCAGTGTTTGACCGGAAGTGAGGCGGTCTGTCCGGTTGCGTCACTTTCTTTCTAACTTTACCTAACGAACATTATCGGCGATATACGGGTTAGTTCCTGTTATAGTAATCCGCATGCGACGGGCACTTCTGGCTGCGCTCTTTGTAGCGAGCAGCGTGGGTATTCTTACGCTTCCGGCCGCGGCAGACACACCTCTCCCGTTGCCGATCGTCCTATCCTTCGACTTCAGCGACAACTCATTGCCGGCGTCCGTCAGTAACGGCGACTTCAATGTCATCACGGATGTCCTGCCAGATCACACGGCTGGCGTCGTCCGCATGGTCGCAATCGCGCCTGATAACTCCGGCGCTTCGAACCTCGTATGTCCCTTCCAGTCCGTGCAGAAGAGTCAAGCGGAGTGTGCCTTCAACTTCACTGCCAACGGTGTATGGACGGTTCGAGCTCAGTTCGCCCAGGACAACAAGTCCGACGTCACGTCCGTGTCCATCACGCGACTTCGCGTCACGAACTAGCCGTGGCCCCACGGGGCCCGCATCATTTCCGCGTCATCTGGGGCGACCCCTTTTGCATAGTCACGCAGGAGATCGTTCTTGCCTTCGACGTCGACGAGGCTCTGACGACGGCCCACGAGCGTCACCCGGAACTCCCCCGACCGCGGGCTGCGTTCCTCGTGCGTGAGACGAGCTGACCTACACTTCGGCTCATGAACTCACTGTTTGACGTCTCGGGCAAGGTCGTACTCGTCACCGGCGGTTCGAGGGGAATCGGTGAGATGATCGCGCGCGGTTTCGTCGACGCGGGCGCCACGGTGTACATCTCGTCGCGCAAGGCCGAGGTCGGCGACGCGTTGGCGAAGGAGCTCTCGAAAATCGGCCCTTGCACTTCCCTACCGGCCGACCTCTCGAGCGAAGAGGAGTGCCGACGACTGGCGAGCGAAGTCGGCTCGCGCGAGTCACGTCTCGACGTCCTGGTGAACAACGCGGGCGCGACGTGGGGCGCGCCGATGGACGCGTACGACGAAGTCGCCTTCGAGCGAGTTCTCGCGCTCAACGTGAAGGGCGTCTTTCACCTGACCAAGTTCTTACGTCCACTCCTGGAAGCCGCCGCGACGAGTGAGAAACCGTCGCGCGTGATCAACATCGGTTCGATCGATGGATTGCACGTACCCTCCATGGAGACCTACGCGTACTCCGCGTCGAAGGCCGCGGTCCACCAACTGACGCGCCACTTGGCGAAGTTCCTCGCGCCGTTGGTCACCGTGAACGCCATCGCGCCTGGTCCCTTTGAGTCGAAGATGATGCACGCCACGCTGGAAGCTTTCGGCGACGCCATCGCTGAGAGCGCACCGATGAAACGAATCGGTCAACCCTCGGACATGGCCGGCGCCGCGATCTTTCTAGCGTCGCCCGCCGCCAGCTACATCACGGGAGCGGTGCTTCCCGTCGACGGTGG
>DASZIH010000068.1:0-32051 GCA_035949355.1 Acidimicrobiales bacterium | reverse complement strand
ACCATGGGACTACCCGGAATGGTGTTAAGTGGAATTTCAGCTGCCGTGGGGGCCATCATGTACTGGGCGGTCACGGCACAAAGCTCAAACGTCGTTCAAAACCACGGATTTCGACTCTCCACGCTTGGGGTCATCTTGATGATCGCCGGAGCGGTCGGCTTCGTGATTTCGACAGCCGTCTTCGTCGCGTCGCGTCGTTCACCCGCGGCACCGTCGCGTACTCTCACTCGTGAGACGGTCGACGAACAAGGACGCACTTCGGTGCTCCACGAGGAGCAGAACAAGTAATCCCATCGTGAGGATGTCTTCCGGCATCCGATAAGTGGCGACGCTCCCTTACGACAAGCACACCTTCGTGACGACGTAAAAGCGGCGACACTTCGAAGGGCAGGCGAGATTGAAAGGAGGCTTCATGATTCTCATCGGTGTAGTGCTCATGATTCTTGGATTGCTGACCGGCTACGCAATTCTCTGGTCCGTCGGAATCCTCGTCATCATCATCGGGCTCGTGCTGTGGCTCCTCGGAGCACTCGGTCACGCCGTCGGTGGTCGTCGGCATTACTACTAGCACGCAGTTCTCGCCACGACGTGACGCACCAATGTGCGTCACGTCGTGGTGTTTTCATCTCTCGGACCTGACGTTGTTCGTGAAATGACCGGCGCTCATCGGGAGTTGAGCTAACGATTGGCGGACGACACGGTGGCGCGAGCGACTGCCGCGGTCGTCGAACTCTTGAGTGTCACGTGGATCTTCGCGAAGGATGAGAGGTAGTTGGCGACCGCCTTGGCCCGATCCTTTGCGAGCGCAGCGTCATCCTTTGCGTAGCCCGTGATGGTCACCGACGCGCCGTTGACAAGTTTCGCAGCGAGTGCCCGCAACGCCTTCTTCGTCTGCGCGCTCAGCGCGCTGCTCTTCGAGGTGAAGCTCACCGTGAGCGTGACGGGACTGGCCGTCGAGACCCTGGGCGCGAACGTGATGAGTGTCGCGGGCGATGAGACGGCCGCGTTGGTCGCGTTCGCTGCCCTTGTCGCGACCACGACGCACGTGCCGGCACTGGCGGCCGACAAAGAACTACCGGAGAGTGCGCAGCCCCCCGCTGTGCCGTTCGAGGCGACGAACGTCAACGCGCCGCCGCCTTCGTCACCACTCGTCGCGAGTGCAAGTGGCGTACCGACCTGGCCCGCGGTCGTCGTGATCGTCAGCGTCGCTTGGACGCTCGGGGGAGGGGCACCGCCGCCGCCTCCACCACCACCCGACGGAGGCGGCGGTGGTGGTGGTGGTGCCGGTGGCGCAGCTGAACCCGACACGGGTACCCCGAAGTTGCCGGCGTTAGTTGCGAGCGTGGCCACGCCGGTGAAGGAGTGAACGAAATTCCCCGATGACCCGGGTGGCTGGAAGTCCACCGTGAAACTCACCGTGTCGCCGGCGTTGAGCGTGGTGTTACCCGGGGGAGAGGACACGGTGAAGGGCAACGCGGGCGCGGTGAAGCCGGTGATCGTAACTGGGTTCGCCGACACGTTCGTGAACGTGACCAGTTGGCTCACTACTGGTCCTCCGATGGGTTGGAGAGTGAAGTCGGCGGAAGCGGGCGACGCGCTCAGCGGACTGGTAGCGGCGAGACCTTGCCCGTTCAGTGACGCCACCGCCGTCGGACCAG
The DNA here is from genome assembly GCA_035949355.1 of Acidimicrobiales bacterium. Taxonomy (GTDB): domain Bacteria; phylum Actinomycetota; class Acidimicrobiia; order Acidimicrobiales; family RAAP-2; genus RAAP-2. The sequence goes on along the minus strand of DASZIH010000068.1, from coordinate 30,393 downwards.
AGTTATTGGCCGTGAGGGTCCCGGTGAGCGCGCCGAGGGCGTTGGGCGTGAAGGTGACGGGCACGGTGATGGTCTGACCTGAAGTCAAGGTCGCCGGCAGTGAACGGCTCGGCGAGCCGATGGTGAACGCCGAACCGGTGGGGGTGAACGAGGTGATCGTGGTCGTGGCCGTCGCCGTGAACGTCGCGGTCGACGTCGCCGTCTGTGACACGACGGTCGGCGAGAAGTCGACGGTGGCGCCGGAGAGCGACTGTCCGGACGTCAAGATCCCGAAACCGAGGAGCGCTCCGTCACTCGTCCCGTTCTTCGTGCCGAGATAGATGGTCCCGTTGTCGACCGCGGGCTCAGAGAACTTCGTGGCGCTGCCAATGGCGGCGTGCCACACCTCGCTGAGGGTGCCCGAAGAGCCGGGATTCTGTGGGATCGGGTTGTAGGCGCGAAGTTCCGCTCCGGCGCCACTCGAGTCGGACGTGTGGGTGATCCACAAGAGCGCCGAACCTGACGTGGTCCCGTTCGAGGTGACGATGGGCTTTCCCGAGCCGAACCCGAACGTGGAGCCCGAGTTCGAGGTGGCGCCGACGAGATTGAAGCTCACGTTCCCCGAACCGTTCACGACACGCTGGAACACGTTGAGCGATCCACCACTCATGCCGAACGGCGCGGTACCCGCCGTGGGCATGTACACGTACCCTCCATCACCGGGCCACACGGTTGGTTTCGACCACACGCCGCCGCCCGTCGCCGTCTCCGACGGCACGGCGTCACCGCCGCTCGTGCCTTGCTCGTACCCGCCGAGAGAACTCATGTCGAGGGCGTACAGCACACCTTCCTTGCCGACTTGCAAGAGGACGTTCGGTTCCTGCGTCGTACCCATGCTCGCTGGCAGTTCCACCGCGCCGCCGGAACCGAGGTCACCGTCATTGGAATTCAGGTTCGCCGCGTCCGCGGGGATGAACCAATCGGCGAGTTGGAGCGTGCCACCCGAGGTGCTCAACTTCACGACCGCTTCACCGAGGTTGTGGACCGACGTGTCGCTGCCGGGCGCGGCGGCGCTCGGCAGCGTGCCGTTTCCGGTCGAGAAGTAGATGTTGCCTTGGCTGTCGACGACCGGCGCCGAGCCCGACTGCCAGATGCCGCCGCCGCCGCCTCCGCCGCTACCGGTTTCGCTCGCCCACATGGTCGTGATGCTGTGCGACGCCGTCGATACGCCGATCATCCAACCGTTCCAGCTGCCGTTGTCGCACTGTGAGCTGAAGCCGGCGTACACGACACCGTTCACAAGTATCAGTCCCGGACGCTGACTCTGCCACTGACCGTCGAACACCGTAGCGCTGTCGTTATCGGCGTGACCCTGAATGGGGACGCCGGCCGCGGGCCATCCCGAAGGCGTGGCCCCGGTCTGCACGTTCACGGCGTCCATGAAGTACTGCGTGGCACCATTGGTGCCGGTCCCTGTCGCCGCGACGAAATAGGCGACGCCGGTCGAGGGATCGATGACGGGCGTTCCCGTGATCCCCATGTTCGCTCCGATGTCGCCGCAACTCGTCTGCGCGAGTGGATCAGCCGGTGGACCGAAGTTTCGTTGCCACGTGATCTGTCCGGTCGCCGAGTTGAGTCCGTACGCATAGTCCTTCTCGGTGACCGCGAGGACGGTCGGTTGCGCGACAAGGGGCTGTGCGTAGACCTGACCGGTGAGAAGCGTGTTGAAAAGTTGTCCGAAGCTCCCATTCGCCACGGCTGACGGGGTGAGCTGCGGTTCGTTCGGGTACCAACCCGTCTCCAGACTGTCGGACGACATCTGCAAGGTATCGGCGGACGCGTTCGTCGCAACGACGAAGGACGTGGAAGTGAATCCGAACGCCGCCATCGTGATGAGTACCGCGATCGCGGCCCGTGAACTGAGGCGTCGGGGTCGCGGTGAAGGTGAACGCCTGGTGAAGGCTTCGTGAGCGCCGGTGGACAACATGGTCGATACGGTACTCCGTAGTGGTAATCGCGTTACAGCGCCCAAAAGACCCCTACAGAGGGGTCGTTCTACGGGCCGTCGCGTTGACGGCGGGCACTGACCGGAGTCCGTAGCCACTCTGTTCGAAAAGCCCGAAGGCGGCCCCATGCGCGTGGTGCGATAAGCCAAAGAGGTGACGTCGGTAGAATTCGCGCTGTGAGTTCGTTTCCCGGCCCCAGAACTCAGCTCGACGGGACAAGAAGCACGATTCGAGGTCTCGTCGTCCATTCGACTACCGAGGGTCGCCAAGTAACGTGAGTCCTGTCGAAAAAAGCAGCATCAGAAGTCCACGATTCATCGTTCTCTCCGTCGTCGTCATCGTTGTGTTGATCGCTGGCGCGACAACGGCAGTCCTCCTGACGGGCTCTGCGAAGCCGAAGGTCGGACCCGAGGGCGTCGTCGTGTTGAACGTGGCGAACTTGGCGCCGGCGAGTACGACACAGACTGGCAAGGCCGTTGACGGCATCACGTGTCGTCCACTGGCGAAAGAGACCGTCAAGTACCACGTCCATATTCACGTGGCGATCTTCGTCAACGGCACGCAGATGCGTCTGCCGGCGGGGATCGGCATCACGGCGCCCTTCGTCGTACAGCACTATCTGTCGGGCCCCTTCGACGACGTGGGGCTCTCCGACTGTCTGTACTGGCTCCATACGCACGTCGCCGACGGCATCGTCCACGTGGAAGCACCCGCGAAGCAGAGTTTCAACCTCGGTCAGTTCTTCGATATTTGGGGTCAGCCCCTTGGGCCGAACCAAGTCGGGCCCGCCAAGGGGAAGGTCGTCGTCTTCGAGAACGGTAAGCGATTGACCGGTAATCCACGTTCCACGCCGCTCACGCCCCACGGTGATATCCAGATCGACGTCGGCAGTCCGGTCGTTGCCTTTCAGCCGTTCACTTTCAAGGTCTCAGGAGCGTGCGGCCAAGGCACGTTGAGTTGTTCGACGACCACGACGAAGTAGACAACCGCCGAGTCCAGGGGACCTCGACGCGTGAAACGTTCTCCGACGAAGCGCCTTCCTTTATCCCTTAACGTAGGACAGCTTTTCCGATACTTTCTCGCCGCGGACCCGATAGACGTCAACACCCCTGACGTGCCCGTTCGACCAGGTGTAGCGCCAGAGTTGCACGACGCGATCATCCACCGAGAATGCCTCCTCCTGTTCGAACCGCGTGGTCTCGTCATCGAAGATGGGCCGCCACGCGTTTCGCAGTTCGTCTCGGCCCACGTACCTTGAGCCATCGGGGGCTGGACTGGTGTTATCGAAGACGCAGTCGTCGGTGACGAGCGCTAACGCCGCGTCAAGGTCATGATTTGCCCACGCCTCGCCGAACGTCGCGACGACTTCGAGTGGGTGGATTCTCCGGTCGGGTTGCGTCACTTGGCGTAGTTGCCAGCGCCGAACCAGTCCACGAGCACGACGGGCTCGTTGCCGACAACCCACGCGTCATGACCACTCGGCAGCGACGTCACGTCTCCGGGTCCAGCGCTGAACTCGGTCCCGTCATCCATGAGGATGGAGATGTTCCCACTGACGTGGTATTGAAAGTGCGGTGCCTGACAGCTCGCTGTCTGGGCGATTGGTTTGACGTCTTTCGACCAGCGCCATCCCGGTTGGAGTACCAATCGTCCAACCTCGCCGTCGCCGATCTTCAAAATCTCGACCCGACCGTTTGGAAATTCTCGAATTTCATCGGCTTGATCGAACGTCTTGTGCTCTGAGCCCTTCATTGGATTCCCCCTTTTGAGCCCCCTCCGGGTCCTCTGAATGGGGAACTTACTTTCGTGCAGGTAAGGTGTCAAATCATTGATGGGAGGCCGGTGAGCGAGGTTCGAAACCAGAGAGGTGAGACGGTGACGCAGATCCTTGACGCCGCCGAAGACCTCGTTGAATCACGCGGCTACAACGGTTTCAGCTACGCCGACGTAGCCAACGACTTGGGCATCACCCGGGCCGCTCTTCACTATCACTTCGCTAACAAATCCGACCTCGGCGTGGCGCTGATCGGTCGCTACACCGAACGATTCACGAACGCGCTCAAGGCTGCGGAGACGCGCACGGGAGACGCACCGTCCAGGCTTCAGGCGTACGCCGATCTTTACCTCGACGTCTTGCGTCACGAGCGAATGTGTCTCTGTGGCATGTTGGCCGCCGAGCACGAGACGTTGCCGCTCTCGATGCAGGAGTCGGTCGTTCGATTCTTCGTCGAAAATCAAACGTGGCTGTCGCGCGTGCTCCTCCAGGGCGTCGGTGACGGCACGATTGAATTCAGTGGGTCGGCCGACGACGCGGCGCGAATGGTCATCAGCTGCCTCGAAGGCGCAATGCTGCTCGCGCGCCTCCTCGGCGATGTCGAGACCTTCCAGTCGTCGGCGACACACGTGCTCGCCGGTCTCCGTCCACGTGGAGATAGACCGGAAGTTCGCGTTGGCTCAGAGGTACTTCATTGAAGGGTTGACGTTCCTGTCGCTGCGCTAGGTTGCGCCTCGAGGAGCAAGGAGCGGACATGAAGGTAGTCATAACAGGTGCGCACGGCAAGGTCGGTCGCGCCGCCACCCACGCACTGATCGACGCAGGTCACCAGGTGACGGCCACCGATCTGACTCGACCGGTGTTCGAACGACAGCCCGAAGGCACTCCTCGGTATCAGATGGCGGATCTCACCGACGCTGGCGAAGCGTTCGCCGTGGTTCGTGGCGCCGACGCGGTCGTCCATTGCGCCGCCATCCCCGAGCCGAGTGGCAATCCTCCCCAGGTGGTGTTCCGCACCAACCTGATGGCGACGTTCAACGTGCTCGAAGCGGCCATCCGTTTTGGTGTGCGGCGCTTCGTGAACATCTCGAGCGAGACCGTGCCCGGCTTCTTCTTTCCCGAGCGCGCGTTCCTTCCCCAGTACGCGCCGGTCGACGAACTTCATCCGATACACCCGCAAGATCCCTACGCGCTCACCAAATATTTTGGTGAACAACTGATGGACGCCGCCGTCGAGCGCTCGGACATCCGGTGCATCTCACTGCGCCCGAGCTGGGTTCAGAACGAGGACAATTATGAGCAGAACCTCGGACCACAAGTTCGCGACGCCGCGGAACTCAGTCCCAACTTGTGGAGCTACATCGACGTCTACGACCTCGCCGACGCCATCGTGTTGGCGACGAGCTCGGATCTCCCTGGCCACGAGGTCTTCTACATCGCCTCACCGGACAACGTCGGGAGCCGGAACTTCGCCGAGATCCTCCACGAGTACTACGGGGACCAGATCGAGTTACGCCCCACGTCGCGTCCGGACGCGTCGGGTATCTCGAGTGAGAAGGCGCAACGAATGCTCGGATGGACGCCGAAGCGATCGTGGAAGGACTACTTGAACAGTGAGGGTCGATCGCTCGCGCACTAACCGTCGTTGACACCTACGTCGACAACGTTGAACTGGATCAGTCGACCAGTTTGAAGTACACGAGGACGACGGGCAGCTCATCAGTGACGTCGACACCTTCGTTGCTCCAGAATCTCCGATGCCCGTCTCTCCACTCTTCGAGCGAGGTGTCACCTTCACCTTCGGCCTCGGCGAACGACCACGGGACCTCACCGAATGTCGACTCGACGACATCGGTGACTTCAACCGTTGCGACCATCATGAGGTCGTCATCGACGAGCGCTAGACGCTCACCGACGAACTCCATCTCGTTCTCTTCGTACTCGTGAGCCGTGCCAGCGGTCGCTCGTTTCTTTCCCTCGAGGACGAGTCCGTTGAGCCACTCGCGCATCGTCCCGGGAGAACCGAGTTGGAGGGTGCGAAGTCCGTTCACGATAGGGAATTTCACCGTCAGAGTCTCGCACCACGTCGGCACGCGCTGCGCTTCGCCTTAGCGCGCCTTCTTCTTGGGATTCGGGAGTTCGTTCGTCGTCACTTCGACGAGGCGAGAGAGCCATTCGTGGTCGTTAAGTCGTGCCGGCGAGATCTTGAACGCAGGCTTGGCCCCTGGATACGGTGGGGCCTTCGAAATTCGTCCAGCGACGTCGCTGCCTGCGTCGGTGGTCTTGATGAACAGTGTGTCGTTGCAGATGAGGCCAAAGAGTTTTCCCTTGAAGTAGACGCCGTACTCACCGAACATCGGCTTCGCCGACACGTCGAGGGGGAGGAGTTTCTCGAGTGTCCTTTCGACGAACCTCTTGTCGCTAGCCATAGCGTCAATGTACCTGCGCTCGCGGAGTCCGAGCCGATCAATCGTTATGCTTTTATGTCTATTAAGAGTGATGAACTACTTCCGATATTGACGCCCATAGGTGAGTTGAGCCGGAGGCGTCGCGTCGGAATTCTCTTCATCTGTTCGATGAGCCTCCTGATCGTGGGCCTTGACGTCACCATCGTGAACGTGGCCCTCCCGTCTATCGGGAGGGTCTTTCACGCCCCGCTCTCTGGATTGCAGTGGACCGTCGACGCCTACACGTTGGTCTTGGCGAGCCTGCTGATGATTTCCGGATCGACCGCCGACCGCTTCGGGCGCCGACGCACCTTCGTGGTTGGTTTGGTGACCTTCGCCATCGGCTCGCTGCTGTGCAGCTTGGCCCCGAACCTCGCGACGCTCGTCGTGTTCCGGATGGTCCAAGCCGTCGGGGGCTCAATGTTGAACCCCGTCGCGATGTCGATCATTACGAACACCTTCACCGTTCCACGCGAACGCGCCCAGGCGATCGGTGTCTGGGCGGCGGTCGTCGGCGTGTCCATGGCGCTCGGACCGGTGGTGGGCGGGCTCCTCGTGTCGTCGGTCGGTTGGCGATCGATCTTCTGGGTCAACGTCCCCGTGGGCATGATCGCGGTGTTCTTGGCGCTGCGTTTCATTCCCGAGTCCAAGGCGCCGGTCGCGCGCAAGGTGGACGTTCCGGGCCAGGTTCTCGTGATCACGTTGCTCTCCTCTCTCACCTTTGGCATCATCGAGGCCCCGAACCGCGGCTGGACGTCGGCGCCCATCCTCGGAGCCTTCGCGCTCGCCACCGCGTCGCTCGCCGGGTTCCTCGTGTGGGAGCGACGCGCGCCCGAACCACTCGTCGACCTGCGCTTCTTCCGGTCCGTACCGTTCGCGTCGGCCACCGTCATCGCCGTGCTCGCGTTCTCCGGACTTGGTGGCTTCCTCTTCTTGAACACGATCTATCTTCAAGACGTGCGGGGACTCTCCGCGCTACACGCGGGGATCGACACACTGCCAATGGCGGCGATGGTGATGCTCCTGCCACCAGTGTCGGGACGGATACTCAGCCGCCGCGGTGGTCGCATCCCTCTCGTCATCGCGGGCCTGGCGCTCGCCACCGCGTGTTTCATGCTGGTCGGGCTCAGCGCCTCGACGCCCTTCTCGTGGCTCTTTTGTGCCTACGCAGTGTTCGGTATCGGCTTTGGGTTCGTGAACGCGCCGATCACGAACGCCGCCGTCGCGGGCATGCCCCGCGCGCAGGCGGGTGTCGCCGCCGCAATCGCTTCAACGTCACGTCAGGTGGGCGCCACCTTGGGTGTCGCCGTCGTAGGCTCGCTCGTCGCTTCGTCGCTGCACCCCGGCAGTCGCGCCGCGTTCGCGCTCGCGAGTCGCGCTGGATGGTGGGTGCTCGCCGGATGCGGGACCGCCATCCTGGTCATCGGTCTCGTCGCGACGTCCGGGTGGGCCAACGTGAGTGCCCGTCGGACCGCCGCCTTGATAAACCCCGAGTACCTCGAGTGAAGCAACGCGTGAACGCGTTGCGTGCGAACGATGAGCACGCCACTCGGGCTGGACCCACGAGCGCCTGCTGGAACGTGCGGGCCACTGCGAGGTAGTCCCTGGTCCAGATGAAGAGCACGGCGTTGGTGGCGGCCTGGCCCTTCGCTCCACAGAGGTCGTCGGTCAGCGCGTCGATCAAACGGCGGTTGGACGGGGGACTCTCCGCCATGGCGTCTGGGACCGACTCCTCGCCCACGAGACCCTCGCCCAGCTGCTCGTACCACGCGGTGAGGAGTGCCGCTTCGTAGAGCAGTTCGTCGCGCGCTTCACGTTGCTCGTCGCGTGGTCGAGTTCCTCCCTCTTCCCAGAGACCGGTCACCGCGTCGGCGCTCTGTCGCAGGTTCGCCACGCCCGTGACGAGTGTCGTGACTTCAGCGAGAGGGATCGGTTGGTTGCGCTCGGCGAGATACGTCCGAAAGGCGTCGTCGAGACGTAGTGCAGCCGCCGACGCGGCGTTCTTCACCGTTTCGAGAGCGTGCAGAGAGTGGTCGTCGTGCGCGCGATTCCCCGTACCGTGTTTCACGGCCGCTTCGAGATACGACGAACTCTCGAGGAAAGCCCGCTGCAAGGCAGAGCCGAGGGCCGCGGCCGCGCCGCGTGGCCAAAAGAGAAGGCCGACGCCCACGCTGACGGCGCATCCGATCGCCACGTCCTCTATTCGATAGAGCCCTACTTTCCAGCCAACGGGTTGGAGAAGGTTGAACAGAATGACGAGCGTGAGAGTAAAGCCCGCCTGTCCGGCCGCGAACGATAGTGCTGTTGGAGCGAATCCGGCCACGAGCAGCGCTAGCGGAAGCAAGAACCACAAGACGGTGACGTTGGTGCCGACCAGCGCCAATAACGCGGCCCCTACGACGAAGCCGACCGTCGTTCCGAGAAGCGAACGGAACGCACTTTGGCCCGTGCTGAAGACGTTGGAGCGAAGTACAGAGAGGGCTCCAAGAATCACCCAGAACGAATGCTGCAGACCAGTCTCCTCGGCGATGAAGACGGCGAGTGCCAATCCGATGGCGCCTCGAATGCTGTTGTGGAGCCACACGGAATGTGGTTCGAAATGCGCCGCCGCACGGCGCCACGCCGAGGCCGCGCGGCCCGCGGAAGCGCCCGGAAGTCGCCCGGCCACCGCGTCGAAGAAGCTGCGTCTCTCGGCGGCGGCCGAGAGATTGATGTTGTCGCCGATCACCGACGCTGCGTAACCCAACTCCTGGGCTCGAAAACTCGGTTCCAGCGATGCCACGAGCTCATCGACTCGCCTCTGTGTCGCACCCACCTCGTGACTTGTCTCGTCGTTCTCCTCGTGAGCCGCGAAAGGGAAGTGAAGCGCTGTTTCACGTTCCATGTCCTTGAGCGATGATCGAAGGTCTTGAAGGGCTTCATCGAGAGTCGTCGGCGACGTAAGTGGATCATCGAGAAGGTCTGCTCCCGCGTCCAAAACTTGAGCCGACGTTGCGACGATGTGAAGGACCGGTGGCGCCTCTGACGTCACGTCCACGGGTTGCGGTACTTCGATCAGTTGGGCGTCAAGCCAGAGGAGTTCGTCGACCAGTCGTACGACGGCGCGCGACGAGACACTGAGTCCCGTGGGTCTCGCCGGGACCGCCAGGAAAACGCGGTGGAGTCTTTCCACCGCGTCGTGGGCGTTCATGGCGCCACCGCCGACGACGCTTGAGGAAGCCCCGGGGCGTTCCGTCGTCGCGACGTCAGATCTAAGTGTCTGGGCGATTGAGCGACAGGCTGACGCCGCCGCGGCGCGAAGTGCGTTTTGACCTTTCGCGGGCCACAGTAACCACACGGCAAAGAAGGCGACGACCGAAGCGAGACCCCACCCTTCGAGTCGTTGAGGGATCACGGCATTTGAGCCCTGGACGGCGGTCGAGAGGATGAACGTCAAGAGGAGCGACGTTGTCGCGCTCGCGAGCACGGAACTCACCGCTCCCGCGAACACGACGACCAGGGTTACGAGACCCATGGAAAGAACCGATAACCAGACGGTGCGCGACGTCAAGGTGCCGAGGCAGACGAAGACTGCGCCGGTCACCGACAGGGCCGCTTGTGCTTGGAGTCGACTGCGCATTGGTCCCGAAAAATCGACGAAGAGAAGTAGCGCGATTGAGCCAAACGCGATGAACGTCGCTACTTCAACATTATTTAGTACGTAGATGCTCAACGCGAAGAGACTTGGCATCACGAGCGCCGTTCGAGCAGCTCGGCGGAGTGCCGCGTAGTTTGCGTCATGTTGTTTGATCCACGCCGTCAAAGTCTTGAGAGGATTGCTTGACCGGCGAAGCCCGTTGTTGGGCGACGGAGACCGTGTGGACTCAACGGCTGCAGCTCGATTGTCCGTCACGCGACTACGCCCCTTGCCATGGCAGAAGTGTCTTCAACAGTTAATCAGCACGGAGTCGTCGAGAGTATCGAAACAGATCCCCACGAACAATCTGACACGACGAATTAACTGGAGACCTTCGTCCTTGACTGACGGGTTCGCTCGATTCCTTGAAGGCATGGCAAAGAAAGCCCAGAGACTCCTGGGTGCGACCGTGAATCCGAGCCCCCCGGCGCCCGATTGCATCCCGAGCCACAAGTACGTAGATCCAACCCCGACCCGCCTAGTGACTCTGGGATTCTCCTTCTACACGTCGTCGGGATTAGGGAAGTGTTTCGATGATGAAGATGAGAAGGCTGGCGCGATTCGTCGTGGCGACAATTGGTCGCCCCTTACGACGTGACGGCCGAGTGGGGATGATCGCGGGCCTGACGGCGATCGCCGCTCTCTCGTTCTTAGTTCTTTTTGGCAACGGCGCGTCCAATGCAGGAGCATCGGAAACGGTCACTTGCACGGCGACAAACCCTGGGCCGTCTGGCGTGCTCGACGTGTCGGTGTCGGGAACCGCGACCGCTGGAGATTCGCTGAGTATCGTTGCGAATGGCGGCGAGTTCTCCGTCTGGCCCCAACACCTCCAACGCACAATCATCCGTTCTCTGCAGTTGGAACGCGAGTGACCACTACTTCCACTGCGCTCTCAAGACTCCGGCGAGGGTGCTGCAAGGCGCCACGTATTACGTCACGGCGTTGGTGAGCGTCAACGGCCTGTTCAAGCCGGCAACGCCGTACTCGAGCGACGCGTTTGACAAGTACCCTGTGGCCCTGACGTCCAAAGCGGACCGGAGATAGGCGACAACGACAGGTTGTCGAGCTCTCCTGCGGCTCCGCCTGTTCGTTGTCCCCACTGGTCGATTCGAACGTATCGACAAATAGTCGTCGAAATAGGAATGGTGTCATCGTAGTAAGAGTGAGCGGTCGCCCACGATGCCGGCCTCAACCACAGGAGGTTGTCCAACATGCAGTACTTCTTTTCAGTGATCGACGAGACGAGCGGTCTCGCCACTCCAAGCGAGATGGCCTCCATCGACATCTTCAACCAGCGCCTCATCGACGAAGGTCATTGGGTCTTCGCCACCGGACTCGGGGATCCCAGCACGGCCACCGTCATCGACAACCGGGCGGGGGAGGCCATCATCACCGACGGGCCATTCGCTGAGTCGAAGGAGTACCTCGCGGGATTCTGGGTCATCGAAGCGGCCGACCTCGACGTGGCCCTCAAGCTCGCTACGGAGGCCTCGAGAAGTTGCAATCGCAAAGTCGAGGTGCGTCCGTCCTTTCATGGTGATTGACGTTCGACACGTGATGGCCCAGGTGCACCACGAGGAGTGGGCGCGGGTGGTCGCTTCGTTGACGAGGCGCTTCGGCGACCTCGACGTCGCGGAGGAGGCTGCGGCCGAGGCGTTCGCGACGGCCGCAGCACGGTGGCCGGTCGACGGCGTGCCACCCAACCCCGGCGCCTGGCTGACCACGACCGCGAGTCGCAAGGCCATCGACCGAATCCGGCGCGAGAACAAGCGCGACAACAAGCAAAGAGAGGCTTCGATGCTGTACGACGACGATCCGCCGGAGCCGCACGGCACCGTCGACGACGAGCGACTCAGGCTGATCTTCACGTGTTGTAATCCGGCACTCTCCCTGGAGGCTCGCGTGGCGTTGACGCTGCGCATGGTCGGCGGACTCACCGTGCCCGAGATCGCTCGCGCGTTCCTGGTGCAAGAGGCCACGATCGGGCAACGCATCTCGCGGGCGAAGGCGAAGATCAAAGCGGCGCGCATCCCGTACCGGGTGCCGTCCGCGGAGGATCTCCCGGGACGCGTGTCCGGCGTGCTCGCGGTCCTCTTCCTCATCTTCAACGAGGGCTATTTGGCGAGCGGTCCCGACACGGATCCCCTGCGTCTAGAGCTCACCACTGAGGCCATACGGCTCACTCGAGTGATCCGTGTCCTCCTGTCGAGCGACGGTGAGGTCGCCGGTCTTTTAGCCCTGATGCTTCTCACCGAGGCACGCAGCTCCGCACGTCTGTCGGCCAGCGGCGAACTGGTCACGCTGGGTGAGCAGGACCGTCGAGTCTGGGACGCGGCACTTATCGCCGAAGGCCATCAGCTGATTCGCGAGCGTTTGGCCACGAGGGAGGCTCCCGGTCGATACCAGCTCCTCGCCGCGATCAACGCGGTGCACACCTCCGCGAGCGTGGCGCGCGACACGGATTGGTCACAGATCGTCGCCCTCTACGATCAACTCGTCCGCCTCGACCCTTCGCCGATCGTCGCCCTGAACCGAGCCGTCGCCGTCGCCGAGCTTGACGGTCCAGAGGTGGCGCTCGCACTTATCGATCGCCTTGAGGATCGGCTGGACAATTACCACGCCTACCACGCGGTGCGCGCCGACCTGTTGCGCCGCCTGGGTTCCGCTCAGGACTCAAGTGACGCCTACGACAGAGCCATCGAACTGGCGGGCAACACGGCCGAGATTGCGTACTTGACGCGTCGCCGCGAGGAACTTAGGTAGCACCTCGGAACCAATTTGTCCATCGTCGTCGGACGGCACACTCGGCAATGGTCCGTTCACCACTGCGAGATCTCTGTCGGCCTCAAAACCATCGCATCTGCTACTTCGCCACGACCTGATTGGCGCCTTCGAGCGTCAGCAACTTCCAACGGTTGACCGGACGGTTGAGGTACGAGACACTATTCTCGGCTGGTCAGGAGGGCGAATTCGTACCACCCAGGGGTAACGGACGGAACTTCTTTGAACAAGCACTCGAGAGCAGGCGACGGGAAGGGGAGAAAGCGCGTGCTCCCATCGTTTCTCCTTCGCGTTCGCCCCACCCACCGCGTGACCGGTTCGCTCCTTGCAGGTGTCGTGGTCGCGTTGATCGTCTCGGGGATCTACGTACCCGCCGTCAGTTCGACCATCATCGTCGGCGCGGCGAACTTCGACGCGATGGTGACCGACCTTCCCCCGCTCGTCATCCCGTCGCTGCCCCAGTACTCGACGCTGCTCGCCGCGGACGGCTCGGTGCTCGCGACCTTCACGTCGGAGAATCGCGTACCCGTGCAGCTCTCTTCCGTCGCGCCGATCGTCATCAAAGTCCTCATCTCCTCCGAAGACCGGACGTTCTACACCAACAACGGCATCGATCCGCGCGGCATCGCGCGAGCATTGCTCGCCAACCTGGAGGGCCGACCTATCCAGGGTGGCTCAACCATCACTGAGCAGTACGTGAAGAACATCCTCGAACTCCAAGGTGGTGCCGCGGCGTCGCTCAACACGATCCAGCGCAAGATCAACGAGATCGTGTACGCCCGCCAACTCACGCGCGAGCTCTCGAAGAATGAGATCCTCGAGGGGTACCTCAACACGGTCTACTTCGGTGCGCAGGCCTACGGCATTGAAGCTGCGGCGAGGCGCTACTACTCGGTGCACGCGTCGCAACTTGATCTCCAGCAGGCCGCGATGCTCGTCGCGCTCGTCGAGGCACCCACCTCGTACGACCCTCTCACCAACCCGAAGCTTGCTCGAACATTGCGTAATCAAGTACTGCACGTCACGTACCTCAACCATCAGATCACGCGCGCCCAAGAGCTCGTCGCGGCCGCCACGCCGCTCGACCTACGACCTTCCCTGCCGACGACCGGCTGCCAAGCGTCCAAAGTTCCCTACTTCTGTGACTGGGTGTCGAACGAGCTCACGACGCTTCCCATCCTCGGCACGACCAAAACTCAGCGCGTCGCCACGCTCGAACGAGGCGGACTCGTCATCCATTCGACCCTCATCCCGAGCCAGCAGGCTGCGGCAGAGGCCGCCGCGGTCTCCATCGTGGGCGTTACCGATCGCGTGGGTGACGCGATCGTCGTCGAGACGCCGGGTACTGGAGCGGTGACGGCAATGGCGCAGAACCGCGTCTACGGACTCGACACCGCGAAGAACGAGACGACGCTCAACTACGCCAACTCCTCCTCACCAGTGGGTTCGACCTTCAAGCTGTTCACGCTGTCGGCGGCGCTGAGCGCCGGTATACCGCTCACGACCATTCTCCCCGCAGGCAGCCGCTACCACTCGACGATCTTCGACAATCCGCCCGGCGGCTACTTCTCCAACGCCGAACCGTCGTCCGCCACCAACCTCTCGATCGCGCAAGCGACTGACGGCTCAGTGAACACGGCCTTCGTCCAGTTGGAAGAGAAAGTCGGCGTGTTACCCATCGCCAAGACCGCGCGCGCCATGGGCCTCGACTCACTCCCACTCTCCGGACCGAACGCGGTCACGGCGCGTGAGGGCAGTCTCACGCTCGGCGCCCGTGGCTTCACGCCCATTCAGATGGCGGGCGCGTACGCCACGGTCGCTGCCCATGGTCTTCACTGCACCCCCAACGCCGTCGCCGCGATCACGCTCTCGAACGGGACCACGTTCAAGATTTCGCCGCAGTGTACGCAGGTGCTCTCGCCAATGGTCGCCGACACCGTGACCTCGCTCTTGGCGGGCGTCATTACGTCGGGTACCGGTACCGGGGCGGCCGTCGCGGGGCACACGCTCGCCGGCAAGACGGGAACCACCTCCAACTTCGGCTCCGCCTGGTTCGACGGTTTCACGGCGACGACGGCGATGGCGGTGTGGATGGGGGACCCGCGCGGAGTGACGTACCCCTTGTACAACGTCGCCGGCGTCGGCGCAGTGTACGGAGGGACGCTCCCGGCCGAGATGTTCAAGACGGCAATGACATCTATCCTCCAGGGTCAGCCGAACGTTCCCATCGCACCGCCGACGGAGATCTATCTGGCGAACTCGTCTCCCGTCGTGCCTGACGTCGCGGACCTCCCAGTGGCGGACGCGCGAGCGCTCCTCCAATCGCTCGGTCTCGTCGTGACCGGACCGCTCAACGGCCTCGCGGGCACCACGAACCCGCCCGCGGGAACGTCGGTGTCGAGGGGCGATTCGGTGACCCTCAATTCGTACTCGGGACCAGTGTCGTGAACCCCGCGCGAACGATCCTTCGCGTCGCGAGCGGCGTCCTTCGAAGGGCTCGGCACGGGTTCGTTCACCGCCTCGTTGTGCTTGGAATCGGTGTGCTCATCCTCGGACTCAGCGTCACTGCGATTCTCGCTGGCTCGGGACTGTGGCTGACGCCCGTGGCGCCGGGCGCGCCGACGCCACCGACCACGACGACGTCATTGGTACCTTCGCGGCCCACGACGAAGGACACCTCGCCGGCGGCGAGCGTCGTCACCACGCTGCTCGCCGACCTTCATCAAGAGAGTGGATACGTGGCGAGCGACCCGTCATTCGCCACGAACGACCCGTTGCTTGCTGGATGCGACACGTCGACGATACCGGTGGCCCAGATCGCACGATCCCTGACGCTTTCTTCGACGTCGCTGCTCGTCGTCGCGAACGTCGACGTCTACGGTGCTGGACTCGGTGCTCTCGTCATTGCCAACACCGAGGCGAGCACGTCGAACTGTGGCGGGGACTACATCCAGACCACGTCGCCCACGGGACTTGACGGATTCGTTGCGAGCGGCACCAACGTCTCGGGCTCGTCCATTCTCGAGGTGACGTGGCGTCGCGGCGACGTCGTCATTTCTCTGTACGCCTTTCCGACCGGTTACCAGAGCGCCACGACAGCGACCTTGGCGCTCGCCAGCGAACTCGACGCGCAGCTCATGCCCTCGATGTTCTCGGTGTGCGTGAATCAGAACGCACCCGTGAGCGCTTCGAGTCGCAATCCCACGCAGAGTAACTACCGTCCCTTCGCAATGGCGGTAGTCGTCACCCCACCCGCGAATCTCACCCGTCCAGACCTCAACCTCTTGTACGCCAAACTGCCCGTCGTCGCACCACCCCCGGCCGGTTCCGTGATCATCGCTCCGACCGCGCCCGTCGCACCGACGATTGCCCTGACGGCGGTCGTCAGAGTGCCAACGAATGACACCATCGGACCCGGTTGCGGCTGGGCCTTTACCGCAATGCGGGCGCCGCCGGTCCCGTCGAACACGACGCCGCTCAGCACACAAGAGGCGACGGCCCTCGCGCAATTGAAAAGGAAGTGGGCACAGTGGCCGGCGACGGTGACAACGTACCTCGAGGCGAAAGCCGTGTACCTCCGCGACCTCGCCAGTTACGAGGCCACGGTCGCGACGACTACGACGACTTCTACCACCACGACAACGACGACGATACCAACCACAACTACCACTTCAGCCACGACGACAACGATCCCACCGGGTTAGTTTCTCAATGGACTTCAAGTAACACTCGAGGATCGAGGAACGTCACGAGAAGGGCGCGTCGCAACCGTCTAGCTGGGTGGAGATCGACGCAATAGACGTGCGAGAAACGGCTCGGTGTCTGGTGCGTCAGGGCACGGGCCATCGAGAAAACCCAGTGATTGGGCCACGCATTTCACGCAAAGGGAGTGGCCGCGCAAATTAGGATTCCTTGATGACGACCTCTCTTCTCATAGTGCCAATCGACTCTCGAGAGGCCAATCGTCTCCGTGAAGGAGCGACCGTGTTTGACGTGGCAGATTCCTCGCCTGGGTATCCATGTCGACAGTGTTTGAAAGACGCCGAAGTGGGTGAGGTGCTGGCCTTGGTGTCGTACGATCCTTTTTCTTTGGATTCCCCCTATCACAGCGCGAGCCCGATCTACATTCATAAGAACGATTGCGGTGAACCCGATGTCAGCACTATTCAGGGACAGCAACTGCGTCGCCAACTTTCCGTTAGGGCCTTCGACGCGAACGAAATGATGCTCGCGGGCGAGGTTATTGACGGCGTTGATTTAGAGGACGCGGCAGCACGCCTACTTTCTTCAAGTGAAGTGGCATTCATCCACGTTCATAACGCGAGTCGCGGTTGCTGGGCGCTCCGTATTGAACGTCCAGCCACGACTTAACCTCAAGCAGAACTCGCACCTTTAACACCGAACTAACAGACGCGAGTTTCGTCCACCTTTCTGGTCGACGGGGAGTTTCGATACGTCGTTGAGCCTCCGCGGATAATGCCGCGAAGCGCCTTACACGGAGATGACGACTTTGCCACGCCCGTAACCCTCCTGTACGTAACGAATGGCCGCTGACGTCTCACCGAGTCTGAAGGTCCGGTCAATCGCGGGACGCAGGTCTCCAGCTTCCACGAGGTCTCGCAGACTCGATAGGTCCTTTGAGTTCTCCGACGCCAGGAGTGAGAGCAACTTTTGACCCACGAACGGCGAGATCAACAGGGATCGGATCTGACGTCCGGCCGTTGGCCAAATCCAGCGGGCCGTCGATTCCCCACCTACAGTTACCAACCTCCCGCGAGGGGTCAGGGCGCGGCGAAGATCGGAGAGACGGCTGACGCCCCCGATGTCCACGATGACGTCGTAGCGTCGTGCGACAGTGGCGAAGCTCTGCAGCGAGTAATCGATCACGTGGTCCGCGCCGAGACTGGATACAAGATCCGTCTTGCTCGTGCTGCAGACGCCAGTCACCTCAGCACCGAAGGCCTTTGCGATCTGGATGGCGAAGGTACCGACGCCACCCGACGCGCCGACGATCAGTACTGATTCGCCAGACTGCAAGTGTGCCTTGTCGCGCAGCGCTTGAAGGGCGGTCAGACCGGAGACGGGGATTGCCGCCGATTGCTCGAAGGAAAGGTTCGACGGCTTGATGGCGATCTTTCGAGTCGTAGTCCTGGCGTATTCGGCGAATGCCCCGTCGCAGGTGCCGAAGACATGATCGCCGGGTTTGAAGTCAGTGACATTCTGGCCAATGAATTCGATGGTTCCGGCGAAGCTGCGACCAGGGTTAAGTGCCTTGGGACGTCGCAAGCCGATGCCCAGTCGGATGGGGTACTGAAGACCGGACATCAGGTGCCACGTACCGCGATCCACGCTGACCGAGACGACGCGCACCAAGACTCCATCGTCGTCAATGGGGGGCTGGACTACGTGAGAGATACACAGCACCTCTTCCGGATCGACTCCGTACTCTTCCTGAATGACGGCCTTCATCTTCTTCGGCTCTACTGGCATTTGCTGCTCCTTTGGTTGGTCAAGCACTTTTGGACGATCCGGAGGTTGGGAATGGTTGACTGGTGGTTAGACGCTCGATTGATTGACTGAGTTGCCGCGTTCTGAGCCTGAGCCCATGGAGATACGGCGTCCACGGATGACGAGCCAAAGAGCGAACACGATCTCACCCAATGCTGAGACCGACGAAAGTGGAGTATCGGAGGCTCGGATAGACAGTGCGGTGACGCTGTCGAGGATGTAGCTGATACCTGCGATGCCGAGCAGACCACTGACGAGCCTCGGGACGAAGCCTGAGCGGAGGGCCAGGTAGGCGAGGACGAGCAAGTAGGCGCCGAAGAGAATGAGCCCTGCGTTCCAGATGTTGTTGAAGGAGTCGATCCGGTGAAGTACTTGGTCGCGCAACGCACTCGTGCCCGCACTGTTCCCTCGATGGCTCAGCAGACCTGGGACACCTGCAAGTCGTGTGATCGCGGCCACGAATACTGTCGCGTACGCGGTCCGTACCCACGCGGCGATCACGGCAAGGCTTCGGTTCACTGGGGCGAAGAAGCGAAACAGTACCCAAGCGACGATGACGTCAAGGACGGCGGCGAGGAACAGACCTACGTAGCCAAACCGAAAGAGACCCTCGTGGGCGGAGATGTTCTTGGCGGTTTTCACTGCGCTCCCCGGAGTTACGAGCCCCTTCAGAGCGAAGAGATACGAGAAACCCGAGATAACGCCCATTACCAAGAGCAGGATTCCCGCATTCACGCTGGTCCGACCGATCGGCGTTGTGGCGTCCGAGCGGGGATCAGATCTCTGAAGTGTTGGAAAGGTGGCAATCATGACGACTCCTCTGCTAGGTGGAAACTTACGATGTAAGTACGATACACTTACATCGTAAGTTTGTCAAGCACTTTTTGAAGGAATTTGTGATGCCACACTCGAGTCGAACTGCGGTCGCGTCTAGAACTCCTTTGACCCGCGAAAGAGTCTTGGCGGCCGCTACGCGATTCGCTGATGAGAAGGGAATCGTGGCACTCAGCATGCGGAAGCTGGGCGAGGTTCTCGGTGTCGAGGCCATGTCGCTCTACAATCACGTGGCCAACAAGGACGACCTTCTCGACGGCATGGTCAACTCGGTCTTCAGCGAAATTGAACTGCCTTCGTTCAAGGATGGTTGGAAGAAGGCCATGCGTCAACGGGCGATCTCTACGCGCCAGGCGCTGTCGCGGCACCCTTGGGCGATAGAACTCATGCAGTCAAGGGTGAAGTCCGGACCGGCGACGCTGCGACACCACGACGCCGTGATCGGAACTCTTCGTGACGCCGGTTTCTCGATTGTTATGACCGCGCACGCGTTCGCTCTCATAGATAACTACATCTATGGCTTCGCGCAACAAGAGGCCAGTCTGCCTTTCCAAGCCGGTGAGGTGACCGCCGACGTGGCAGCGATATTCGTAAAACAAATGTCGCCGGAGGAGTATCCTCACTTGACGGAGTTTGCGATTGAGCACGTTCTGAAGGTTGGTTACGACTTCGGCCTGGAATTCGAGTTTGGACTCGATCTCATTCTCGACGGACTTGAGCGGGTCTCTGAATCAACGTGAACACTCTTTGCCGGAAGTGGTGCGCGCAAATCACCCTCGCGCGGGCGCGCCACGTCGCAAAACAAGAATTCGCGACTCGTCCGCTACGCGAGAACCTCGGTCAGACGCGCCTCGGTGGCGGGGAGATCGATATTGAGTGCGAAGGTCAACTCGGAAACCAAGACCTGGCGGGCGTTAATGAGCATATGCTTCTCGGCGTTTGACAAGCGATGTTCTCGGTTGCGTATCGTCAAGTTGCGCACCACCTCGGCAACTTGATAGATGTCACCAGAGCGCATCTTCTCCGAATGGTTCTTGAACCGCCGTGACCAATTAGTCGGTGTGCGAGCGTCCTTCTTGCGCAACACCGCGTAGACCTCTTCGACTTCCTCATCGTTGATAACGTCGCGCAACCCAACGCTCTCGGCATTGTTCACCGGAACTTTGATCAGCAAGTCGCTATGGGATACGCGGATGGTCAGATACTCCTGCTTGACGTCGAACGCGGAGATCTTACTGATCTGCTCCACCGTGCAGGCACCGTGGTGCGGGTAGATCAAGCGATCACCCTTCTTGTACTTGACGACCATTGAATGGTCTCCTTCACCGGATTGGGAACTAAGAGGACTATCGATTCTACTGGTAGCGGTGAAATATGGAGCGAGTAGCTTCAGCACGAGCGTTTCACTGGCGGACGGATCTCCTTCTCAAATCAAGAGAATCCGGATTGGTTAGCTTGTTCGCGCACCTAAAGAGATTCGAACCCGTGCCGTCAACTTCAAAGGGTGGGTGAAGTGCCGATTGCTACCTTCGGTTGTCGCTGGTCGTTCGCGGCATTCAACATCGCAAACTTCTCATGGACTGTTCTAGGACCGGGATCGACTTACGTCGGTCGTTCGATCTGAACAATCCGGCGCAGATCGTTTAGGCGGCGTCTGTCCTCGTCAGCATCCTGCTCGTCTCGGCTGACGACACTCAGGTTCCTGTCGTGGGATCGACGAACGACGACGTCGTGCAGCACCTTGAGGCGAACGCCTTACGACGCAAGGGAAGCGGACCACGCGGGTAAAGAGAGCAGGTGCTCTTCTTCGTGGAACGCGCCTCAGTTAAGGGCCGTCGGAACGAGACAGAGGAGGTGGTCCCCGTTCTCGAGTCCAGTTGCAGGCTTCGCGGCGAAGGTCGTGCCACCTCTTTGAACAGCGACGGCAATTGCGCCCAGAGGAAGTTTCACGTCATCAATGACGCGCCGGGTGTCGGGTCTCGCCCTGTTGACGCGTATCTCGACCAGCTGGTAACCCTCAAGCGGCGTCGGCGGTACGCGAACCTGTGTTGAGGCATGGGGAATCGCCCACTCTGCGGCGAGGCTCGCCGACACGGTTGGTGTTTCTACCTCCGACATCTGTTTGGTCAGTGCGCTCAGCACGTCGTGATACGTCACCCACCCCGTTACTCGATGCTCACGAACGACGGGGAGTCCCTTCGTCGGACCGAATATCACGAGTTGGCGAATTGCCTGCTCCAGTGTTTCGTCGCTGAACAAGGTCTGCGGCTGTGAGCTGCTCACAATCTCACCGATTGTGTCAAGACTTGAGGGTGCACCGGCTGCGTGCTTGATTCCGCCGAAATCATGCGGAGTCTTCGACGCCTCGTCACGGGTCTCCACGACGATTGGTTGCATAACGTCCGCAACGGTGAGGACCTGGAGGAGTGACGACGGTTTCGGACGATCAATGTCCGTACCGCGGCGCAAGAGTTTCGTCGTGTAGATGGTGCCGTAGGTAAGGCGCTTCGAGACTCCCACGGTGACACCAACGGCGAGCATTACGGGCAAGCTCAGCGTGAAGTTACCGGTCATCTCGAGCACGCTGGCGATTGACGTGAGTGGCGCCTGTGTTGCTCCGGCGAATACGGCGCCCATGGCGAGGACGCCGTAGATGGCCGGAGAGCCCACGGCGGGACCGAACAGATGCTTGGCAATGACCCCGAACGCCGTTCCGAAGGCTGCGCCAATGAACAACGACGGGGCGAACACGCCGCCAGAACCTCCGATCCCGATGGTAAGGCTTGTTGCCAGCATCTTCCCGACGACGAGGATGATGAGGAACCAGAGGACGTAGTCACCGGCCACGGCCCTGTTCATCACCGGGTAACCGACGCCGTACATCTGGGGGAGAGCGAGTAGCACCGCTCCCAGGACCACGCCACCGACGACGGGCTGCAGCCATTCGGGTCGACTCTTCCACAACGAGTCGCAGATGTCTTCGGTCTTGTAGAGAATGGATTTGAATCCCACACCGATGAGAGCTGCGAGGAGGCCCAGGACTGCGACCAGCAGGTAGTTCGTGCCGCTGCCGATCACGAGGTTGTGAGGCATTTGGCTGAAGATTGGGCCGGAGCCGAAGAACGCCTGACCGAGGATGTCGGACACGACCGACGAAAGTAACAGTGCGAACACCGCATCGATTGAAAACTCACGCAGGATCAGTTCGCAACCGAAGAACACGCCGGTTAGAGGAGCGTTGAAAGTGGCGGAGATCCCCGCAGCCGCACCGCAGGCGACGAGTATGCGCAATCGTGACTCTGAGGCGCGGGCGGCTTGACCAAGGCTGGAGGCCAGTGCCGAGCCGATCTGCACGATGGGGCCCTCGCGTCCGACCGATCCTCCAAAGCCAATGCACACGGCCGACGCGATCGCCTTCACGACGGTGACCTGCGGTCGAATCCGACCACCATTTTCAGCGACCGCAATCATCACTTCGGGGACGCCGTGCCCGCGGGCCTCACGGGCGAAGCGGTAGATGAGTGGCCCGTAGAGAACTCCGCCGACGACTGGTATGACGAGGAAGAACCAATAACCGAACCAAGGAAGGTGGCTGCTGACGATGCGCCCTTGTGCGCCGAACTGTGTATGACCGGTGACCAGCCACGTGGTGGCGCCGATGAGCCATCTGAAACCGACGGCTCCGAAGCCCCCACCAACGCCAACGACGAGTGCCATGATGACGAGGCCGAAGCGAGTGGTCCGCACCCAGTCAGACCAGGACTCCAGCACCCCGGGGGCTGGCTGGTCCACTCGAGATGAGACCGTCGGTGGTGTCGTGTCAGCGTCCATCGAAAATCCGTTCCTGGAGTACTTCCACCACACCTCGCCTGGATTGGGATCGCCGTCCCGTGAATGCGTACTCAAGATACCAGACTCGCGTACATGTACGCAAAAGTGTCGTAGGTTACGACCAAGCGGACTGTTCTATCGTGACCATCCTGCGTTATTGATCAAGGAGCAAACGATGACCGGTAACCGTGCGGCATGGGGCACTATCTCACGGGATCAAATAGTCGCTGCCGCCACGAGAATCGTGCGCGCCGGAGCCTACGAGAACATGACAATGAGAAGCCTCGCTTTGGAGCTTGGCGTGTCGCCTATGTCCCTGTATCGACACGTCCGCGACAAGGACGACATTCTTGACGAGGTGGTGGACCGCCTGCTTGCCCGCGCGTGGCGCCCTTCATCGAACCACGTCGAGTGGGAAAAGTGGATCACCTCGGCAGCGGACAAGCTTCGACGGTTCCTCGTCGCAGAACCCGCTGCACTGCACGTCTATCTCCGACATCCCGTTGTGACTCCAGCGGCGATCTCTCGCATGAATGCCATGATGGATGTCTTACGAGGCGCCCTTCCTGACGATGACACGGCACGGCGTGCTTACGCCGCGATCCACACCTATACCGTCGGATTCGCTGCGCTCGAATTCTCGCGGTCCAGATGGAGTGACTCATCCGACAACGCCGACGACCTCGTCGTCCAACTCGCCTCCTACACGACGCGCGAGCAATTCATAGACGGACTTCACGCACTTATCCGTGGCCTTCAGTGTTAGGAAGAGCGCCACGAGGAACTATGAAGCACCCCCAACGGGATTCGAACCCGTGCCGCCACCTTGAAAGGGTGGTGTCCTAGGCCGCTAGACGATGGGGGCCTATGTTGCATTTCACCTGCGTACTACGTGGTGGTCGGGCTGCCGGGATTTGAACCCGGGACCTCTGCGTCCCGAACGCAGCGCGCTACCAAGCTGCGCTACAGCCCGCAGCGAGTTCCCTCGCAGCCCGATAATCCTACTCGTTGACGCGTAACGCCAACAACGGCTACAGCGTGCTCGGGACTTCGGGTTCGAGTGGCGGATGGAACTCGACGACGAGTTCACTGATGCGCCGCTTCTCTACCGACTGCACCCGGAACGTCCAATCGCGGTACGTGAAAGTCGTGCCGGCAACGGGAATCTCGCCCGCGAGGTCGAGCACGAAGCCCGCGATCGTCACGTACTCGCCTTCGGGGATCTCGAGACCCAACTCCTCTTCGACGCGGTCGACGTGCGTCTGACCGTCGACGAGCCAGCGGTGTTGTCGGATCTTCACGATGGTCGGTTCGTCGTCTTCGTCGAACTCGTCGTTGAGGTCGCCAACGAGTTGTTCGAGGATGTCGCGGATCGACACGACGCCGGCGACCCCACCGTGCTCGTCAAGGACCAACGCGAAGGTCCGGTGCTGCTTACGCATCTCGCTCAAACTCTCGAGGAGGTCGAAGGTCTCGGGCAACATGAGGGGGCGGCGGATCTTGCGCGCGATCTCGTCGGTGGTGGGCAGCGAGACGCCGATCGCGCGTTTGAGCGTGGAGCTACGAAAGAGGTCGTTGACGTACAACACACCGATCACGTCGTCGAGGTCGTCGCTGACGACCGGAAAACACGAATGCCCGGTGTCGCGCACGGCCTCGGCGATGGCCTCGGGGGTGACCGGGAGCGTCAGAAAGGCCACGTCCACGCGCGGCGTCATCACGTCGCGAAGTTCGAGCTCGCTCAGCTGATCGACGCGGGCGTGGATGGCCTCGGCCTCAGGAGCGGGTGGTCGCGCGCTCTCGCGCCCCGACAGTCGCGCGCGGAACCGCGCGAGGCCCGAAGGGGGAGGCTTCGAATCGCTCATCGAGCGTCGGTACTGCCGACGCGGACGGTTGCAGGTCGCAACGAGTCGTCCTCGTAACTCTCCCCGCGAAGGAGCGCGCGAACGGCGCTACGAAGTCGTTGAGGGTCGAGTGGTTTCACGACAAAGCCTTCCGCGCCCGAACGTCGAGCGAGGAACACGTCGGGACGGCGATCGAGCAGCATGAGAACGGAGACGGGTTCGGCCCCACCGTAGGACTCGAGGTTGCGCAGTTCCATCGTGATGGCCATGCCGCCCATCGCGCCGATCTGCAGGTCCACGATGACGAGGTCCACGCCGCCCTCTTTGACACGTTCGATGGTTTCGGGGCCGCTCGACGCCTCTTCGATGTCGATGCCGGGCCCAGACAACATGGTCTCGAGTTCGCGACGAAGTGAGGCCAGATCACTGGCGAGAAGGACGGTAGCCACGAGAGTCAGCGTAGCGGAGAGCCGAATCGCGCTCTCTGAGGTGGCTCTTCCCGAGTCAAAATCTTCTCTTGTGCTTACGGGTCGGGGGTGGTTAGTCTGCGAGTCAGGGCAATACGGGGGGGCGCGAATGGCGACGACGTCAGTGGACTGGTCGAGCGCCGCGGCCTGTCGAGGGAGTGAAGGCTCCCTCTTCTACTCTGCCGACAGCGCCGAACGCAAAGAAGACCGTGTGGAGCGCGAACTGCTCGCGAAGCGGATCTGTGCGGGATGTGGCGTGCGCGAGGAGTGTCTGCGCGCGGCGCTCGATCGCCACGAGACCTACGGCATCTGGGGCGGTCTCAACGAGTTTGAACGTCGGGCGCTAACGCGCGTGGTCTAGCCCAGCCGAGTTGGGCGGGGCTGACGAGGGTGAGCACGATCAAGAGCGCGAACGTGGTCACGTGCACCGCGGTGCAGTAGATACAGATGCTCTTGATGATGATGAACTCGGCGTAGACCAGCCACAACACGAAGCACATCGAGATCATCGACAGGACGAACCGAGCGACGTGGAGCCAACGTGCTTTCGCGTGCCAGGCCCACGGCGAGTTGAGCGCCGTCATCACCGCGTAGGTGCCGAGGCCCAGAAAGGCCACGGGAATGTGGAGGAAATACGATTGCGGCGACGTCGTCACTTTGGCGCAGTCCACGAAGCCCGTGCCTGAGCACACCAGGAGTTGCTTGGCGAAGTGCGTGATCGTGAGGTAGATCGAGAGTCCGAGTCCGAGGAGACTCAGTAAGAAGGTCGCTACCTCGGCCCAGCGCGGAACACTGAGTTCCGAGTCGATCACTTCAGACCCATCACCTTGTCTGCTGCCTTGACGCCGGGGCTGGTGCACACGTTGCCGGGCTGTTGGTTGGTCAACGTGCAGATCGCTGCCGTCTGGTAGTTGGCCGACGCGATAATCGCCTGGGTTATCGGACTCGTCGGATTACTGAGTCCCGCGGCAATGGTGCTGCGCGACGATCCAGCGAGTGTGGCGGGAGAGTAGCTCGCGCCCGCGACGAGGAACTGATTGCCGAAGGTCAGGAAGGGAATCGATCCCGCTTCAGACGCCGTGAGTCCCGGGATGTACTTCGGCGCGTCGTACTTCGTGATCAGCGCGGTCTCTTGTGCCGTCGGCTTTTGGAGCGTCGTGTAGAAGTTCAGTGCAGTACTGAAGATGTTCGTGTACTCCTCCACACTCTTGAACACCACGTACGGCGACGTGTACGTGGCGTTGACGAACGTGAACGTCGGCGTGTTCGGGTCGACGTCACCGGAGTAGCTCGCCATGTTGCCCAAGTTCTTCCAGGTGCCGAAACGACTCAAGGCGACGATGGTCGACCATCGTTGCGCGGCGCAGAAGGGGCAGTACTCCGCGCCGATATAGAGGATCTCGGGAACTTTCTTACCCGCGGCGTTCGTAGCGGTCAGGGCGGGCTGACCCTTGACTCTGTGCGGCGGCGTGACCGGCGCTACCGGGGACGAGGTGCCGACCGTGTTGAATACCGACGCCGGCACTTTCGTGAGTTCCGCGACGGTCGTGGCGTCGGTCGCCTGGAACGTCGTGGAGCCGTTCTTGCTGGGAGTGCCCCCACTAGCGACCTTGATGATGACGAGCGCAGCGACGACGACGACGACGAGTCCAACGGCGAGCCAGGTGAAGAGACCAGCGGGACGCCCACCCTTCGCGGGGGGTCGCGGCGGCGCAGAACGCTGCTTCGATGTCGAGGTCTTGGCCACGATGCTCCTTAGTGATGTACGACTCTCAAACTTAGTGGACGTAGGCCGCGCGAAACAGAGAGGGGCGCCGACTCGGTAAGTT
The DNA here is from genome assembly GCA_035949355.1 of Acidimicrobiales bacterium. Taxonomy (GTDB): domain Bacteria; phylum Actinomycetota; class Acidimicrobiia; order Acidimicrobiales; family RAAP-2; genus RAAP-2. The sequence continues at coordinate 3,417 of DASZIH010000068.1, read as the reverse complement.
GACGACTGTGGCTGAAACCCTGATTCCACGCCCTGCGGCGACCGTTCTCACTCTTCGAGATTCATCGGATGGTTACGAGATTCTTATGCTCCGTAGAAATATCCGCAGTGACTTCGGGGGCGGAGCGCACGTGTTTCCCGGTGGTGCGGTCGACGACCGTGACCGCGACGCCGAACGTCAGGTCTATGGACTGAGTGACGAGGACGCGTCGCGGCGCCTCAATCTCGATCGTGGCGGACTCGCCTTCTACGTCGCGTGTCTGCGCGAGCTCTTCGAAGAAGCGGGTTTGCTCGTCGCCTGTGACGAGCAGGGTCGGGTCGTGGAGTTCAGCGAACCGGACGAGGTGGCGAGGATGGCCGCACATCGACACGCCGTGAACGCCGGTGAGCTGGACTTCCTCTCGATGATGGACGCGGAGGGACTGCGACTCGACCTTCGAGGGCTCGAGTACGTCGCTCACTGGATCACCCCGGTGGGTCTGTCGCGCCGCTACGACACACGCTTTTTCGTCACGCTCGCGCCGGGCGACCAACTGGCGACTCACGACGCGGATGAAACCGTCGCGCACTTGTGGACCCGACCTCACCTGGCACTCGAGGCGAACGCTCGTGGCGACTTCGACATGATGTTCCCCACGGTGCGCAGTCTTCAATCAATTGCCGACTTTTCGAGCACTCAGGCAGTACTCGACTACGCCCGGTCTCTGCCTTTCATCGCCACTGTCGAACCTCACGTCGGGGAACGAGACGGCGAGACAGTCATCCTCACCCCAGGTGATGAGGGATATGAGGTCACGAATCCTTAAATTGTCAGTAAAACTGCGGTGTCCATTCGGAGAATCCTTCGCTACCATGGATACAAGGATTTCTAAAGGAGCTGAGTCGAAATGACCACTACCAACGTGAACTTGACCGCGAAGGTCACCGAGCCGATCACGCTGACCGCCACCGCGATCACGAAAGTCGCCGAACTCATCTCTGACGCGGGTGCCGACGAGCCCTTAGCGTTGCGCGTCGCCGTGAAGCCAGGAGGCTGCTCGGGCTTCAACTACGACATGTACTTCGACTCCGAGATCGCCGATGACGACGTCGTCAGCGCGTTCGGTGACGTCAAGGTCGTGGTCGACCCCGCGAGCGCGGAACTCTTGAACGGCGCCTCGTTGGACTTCACCGATGGTCTCCAGGGCGCGGGATTTCACATCACGAATCCCAACGCGTCGCGTACCTGCGGGTGCGGCAACTCCTTCAGTTAAATCACGTGAGTACGAAGCGTCCTTATTCAACCTGGCGTCGCGCGGGCGATTTCGTCATTATTTCAGGTCAGTTGGGCGTGCTGCCCGATCACGAGACGACGACGTTCGCCGAGGGCGGCACCGCGGCCGAGTTGCGTCAAGCTCTCGCGAACGCGACGACCGTACTCGCCGAGGCGGGCGCCACCTTGGCCGACGTCGTGAAGGGCTCGCTCTTCGTTCTCAACATGCAGGACTGGGCAGCGTGCAACGAGGTCTGGCTCGAGCACTTCAGTGACCCGTTGCCCACGCGCACCGCGATTGCCGTCGCGGAATTGCCACTGGGCGCGAAGGCCGAAGTCGAACTTTGGGCGTACTTGCCGCAGAGCTAAACGCCGTACTCGTTCGACGTACCGAACTTGTAACCCACCGAGCGCACGGTTTGGATCAAGTGCGCGTACTCCTCGCCCAACTTCGCGCGTAGACGACGCACGTGCACGTCGACGGTCCGCGCGCCGCCGTAGTACTCGTACCCCCACACTCGACTGAGAAGTGTGGCCCGCGTGAAGACGCGATTGGGATTCGTCGCGAGGAATCGAAGGAGCTCGTACTCCATGTACGTGAGGTCCATCACCCGTCCCGCGATTGACGCCTGGTATGTCTCCAAGTTCATCGAGAGTTCCGCGTGTTCGACGCGCGGCGCCACGCTCTCGTTACCCGCTCGACGGAGTCGATGGCGAAGCCGCGTCGCGAGTTCGCTGACGTCGTAGGGACCGACGACGAAGTCATCGAAGAGGTCCTCTCGGAAAGTGAGGTCGTCGAGTTGGTAGTGGTCGAGCAACAAGATGATGGGTCCGACGCCGCGTTCGCGTTGGCGAAGTTGACGACAGAGGTTCATCGCCTCGGTGAACGGCAGCGCCGCCGCGTTGATGACCGCGCCGGCGAAGCCGTCGGTGGGCTCGAGCGCCGTGATCTCGTTGAGCCGCGCCGACGCGGCGATGGCGGGCGTGACCCCGGTCACGTCGAACGCCTTGCGCACTGGCCCTTCGCACGAGGGAACGCAGAGTACGACGTCGATACTCACAGCAGTGGAAGGTACCTCTCGAGTTCGAACGGAGTGACCTGCACGCGGTACGCGTCCCACTCGGCGCGCTTGTTGCGCAGGAACCACTCGACGAGGTGACTGCCGAGCGTCTCGTGCATCAACGACGAGCACTCCATGAGGTCGACGGCTTCGGCGAGTGACTGGGGGAGTGCGGCCGTGCGTTGACCTTCGGGCGGCAGCTCGTAGTTTCCGATCACGCCGCGCAGCCCCGCCGCCAGGATGACCGCGAAGGCGAGGTAGGGGTTGGTCGCGGAGTCCGGTGAGCGGTACTCGATGCGCGTGGAGTCGATGCGTCCAGGCTTCACGGAAGGCACACGTACGAGCGCGGCCGCGTCGTAGCGCGCCCACTCGGCCCCGACGGGAGCTTCGGCGCCCGGTACCAGACGCTTGTAGGAGTTGACCCACTGGTTCGTGATCGCCGTGATCTCGGGTGCGTGGCGCACGAGACCCGCGATGAACTTCGTCGCGAGGTCGCTGAGTCCGTAGGTGTGCTCTCCGATGAAGCCGTTCTTCTCGTCACGCCACAAGGAGAGGTGGGTGTGCATCCCCGAACCCTGTACGTTCGCGAGGGGCTTGGGCATGAAACTCGCCGCCACGCCGGACTGGCGGGCCAGTTCCTTCACCACGTGGCGAAGCGACATCACCGTGTCGGCCATCGTGAGCGCGTCGGTGTAGCGAAGGTCGATCTCGTGCTGACCCGGGGCGTCCTCGTGTTGGGCGTGCTCGACGCCGATGCCCATCTCTTCGAGCGTGAGGACGGTCTGGCGCCGGAGTTGGCTCGCGGTGTCGTCCGACAACAGGTCGAAGTAGCTGCCGCGGTCGATGGGGACGGGCTGTTCGTAGGGGTTGAGGTCGTTGAAGTAGAAGTACTCGATCTCGGGCGCGACGAAGAACGTGAACCCTTGCGCGCGGGCGTTGTCGAGGACGCGACGGAGTTGTTGGCGGGGACAGCCATCGAACGCGGTGCCGTCGATGTTGACGATGTCGCAGAAGACGCGCGCGACACCCGCGCCCTGCTCGTACCAGGGCAGGAGCTGAAAGGTCGTGAGGTCGGGTCGGGCGAGCAGGTCCGACTCCGTCGTGC
>DASZIH010000067.1:0-10142 GCA_035949355.1 Acidimicrobiales bacterium | reverse complement strand
CGACGTGTTCGGCCAGTTGCCCGTCGCCTACCTTCGTTCCGACGAGATGACGCCTCACGCTCCCGGGGCACTGGCGCACTTGGTCGAGCGCGTGCGTCGCACCGCGAACGCCACGTTCTCGAAGGCGCACCGTCCGGTCACTGTCAGGGTGGTGGAGAGCTTTCCCGCGCACGCCACGGGAAAGATTCGCAAGGGCCTCCTTCGCGGGGGCGACGTCACGGTGCTTCACCAAGAGTCGCTGTAGCGGCACGGTCGAGTACGACGTCCCATGCCCAGCTCGACAGAGAGAGTGACGACGACGGATTCCGAAGTGGCCCCGAGCGGCACTCGCCAACGTCTCGATCACGTCGACGCGATGCGTCCGATCAAGCAGACGGCGGTCATCTCGACGCACGCGTTGCTCTTCTTCTCGCCGCTCTCGACGAGTCTCCTGGCGTCAGGTCTCTTGACGTTGACGCACTTCTCTCGTGACGCGTTCCTCTTCGTCTCGGCGTGCATGCTGGCGTACAGCTATCGCAACAGCGAGACCATCGTCATGGGTCATTACTGGAAGCGTCGCTTCATGGCCGTGGGTCTCGTCTACCTGGTGTGGACCGTCATCTACTTCCCGATGGCGGCACTGACGCCGGCGTCGACGTTTCCCTACTTTCGCCTCCCGCTTTCGTCAATCTTTAGTGCGTCGGGCGCGCACGACTTCGTCGTTTCGCTCGCCACGGGGTACTACCACCTCTACTTCCTCTTGGTGCTGTTGGAGTTCTACGTCGTCTTCCCGTACGTCTTCAAACTGCTGCGACGCTTTCCCCGGTCGCACGTCTACGTCGTCGTGGGTGCCGTCCTCTGGCAGTTCGTCTATCCCTACGTCGTGCGACGGGGTTGGCTCGGCTTTTCGATCTCGTCAAAACTCGAGACGCGTCTCGTCCTCTCGTATCCGCTGTACCTCCTCGGGGGCGTCGTGGCGGCGTTCTACCTCGACGCGTTCCACGACTGGGTTCTTCGTCACCGACGAGCGATCCTTTCGTGGACCGTGGTCGCGGGCGCGGTGCCGATCATGTTGGACTACCTGTACGCCCACGGCGTCGCGATACCCAAGATCATCGTGCCTGGTGGCGATCCCTTCGCGGCGGCGGTGATTCCCTTCGACGTAGGGGCGATCATCGCGGTGTACCTGCTCGGCGTGTACCTCGTCAGTCCGAAACGTAGCGCGCGCACGAGGGCCCTCACGACGTCGGGCTCGGAGGCCGCGTACGGGATCTACGTCTCGCAGATGGTGTGGATTCTGGTGATGCATCGATGGGCCGTGCACTTCAACCTCTTTGAGCGCGTGCCCTGGTTGGTGCTCACGATCCTCGCCGTCAGCCTGACGTATTTACTGGGCTGGCTCTTCAGCGCGGTCGTCGCGCGAACACCTCTCTCGCGAGCGCTCGTCGGACGAAGCCGACTTCCGTGGGCCACCTTGTGGCCGCAACGCCGGCGCCTCGCGTCCGCTGCCCACGGAGACTTCGGTGAAGGTCCCTTGAATCTCACCGATTAGTCACGGCGAGGCGTTCGCGTTACGACACTTGTTCTAGTGACAATGTCGACAATGACACTCTCGTCGACGCGGCCTCGCTCACGACTACGATGGCATTTCGCTAGCCGAGGTGAAGACGCGTGCCCAAGTCGAGTGGCAAGAGTGAACGCCAGCGCATTCCGCAACCACTGATCAAACGTCGCGTACCTTCCGGTCGAGGCGCGATGGAGCAACCCAACGTCACGCACGACGGTGACGCGCGTCTCACGCCGACGTTCTGGATCGCCGTTGTCCTGACCGGCGTCGCGACGGGCCTCTTCGGAGACCTGTTGATGTGGATCTTGAGACTCGTCGAACACGCGGCGTTCCATTACCACTCGGGCAGTTACCAAGGCGCCGTCGCGCGCGTCGGTGGCGTTCGTCGGGTGGCGTCGCTCCTTCTCGCGGGCGTCATCGGCGCCGTCTCGTGGTACCTCATCCGTCGCTACCTGAAGAACGAGCGTTCCGAGATCGACGAGGCGGTGTGGAACGGCGAAGGGGACCTCTCCCCGCGACGGAGCCTTCTCACGTCCCTCGTGTCCGAGGTCGTCATCGGTCTCGGCGCGTCGATCGGACGTGAGGCGGCGCCCAAGTTGATGGGCGGCGCTTCGGGATCGGTGCTCGCGCGATGGCTCCACCTGACGCCCGCGCAGAAGCGACTGCTGGTGGCCTGTGGTGGCGGCGCCGGCCTCGCCGCCGTTTACAACGTCCCCCTCGGCGGCGCCCTCTTCACCGCTGAAGTGCTCTACGGCAGCTTTGCGCTGCCCGTCGTCTTTCCCGCGCTCGCGACGTCGCTCATCGCGACGATCGTGGCGTGGATCTACCTGCCGATCAGCGCGACGTACCCGGACATTCCGACCTACCGGTTCAGCGCGACGTTGATGGTGTGGTCGCTCCTCGCCGGCGTGATCATCGGCCTGCTCGCTGTTGGCTACGTGCGGCTCATCGGATGGGTCTCGTTCCATCGCGCCAAAGGCGCTCACATTCTCTGGGTGATGCCGCTCGCCTTCGTGGTGGTGGGCGTTCTTGGACTCTGGTATCCACAGCTCTTCGGCAACGGCAAAGGTATGGCGCACAACGCGTTCCTCGGTCTCGGCGGCGTGGGACTCCTGTTCGCACTCTTCGCACTGAAACCTCTCGTCACCGCCCTCACACTCGGCAGTGGCGCCGCTGGCGGCCTCTTCACCCCGTTCCTCGCCACGGGCGCCGTGCTCGGTGGTTTCCTCGGAGCCCTCTGGACTCACCTGTGGCCGGGCTCGCCACTCGGTGCGTTCGCGGTCGTGGGCGCGGCGGCGATGATCTCCGCGACCATGCAAGCGCCGCTCGCGGGACTCGTGTTGGTGCTGGAGCTGACGCGCGGGGGATTCGCCCTCATGATCCCCATGATCGCGGCGACCGTCGTCGCCACGCTCATCGTTCGTCAAGTCGACGGCTACTCCATCTACACCGCTCGACTGCCACGTCGCGAGTCGTCCGGCGCGGCGTGAGCCACGCTGACTTTCGAAGAGTGACGTACCCGTGAAACAATGCAAGGGTGCAGCGGTGCCGAGTGTGCCTGACGAGAGGTCGATGAGAAACGCAACACTCGTCGTACGACACGTCGAGCTAGCGGACTGGTCGGCGCTCAAGGCCATTCGTCTTGAAGCGTTGCGCGACACGCCGGACGCCTACGGCTCGTCACTCGAGAAAACGATCGCGTTCAGTGACAACCGATGGCGTCTCATGATCGTGCAGCAGGGCTACTACTTGGTCGAGCGCAACAGCGACGTCGTCGGCATGGCCGCCGGTGGCTATCACGACGACCATCCCGGTGACCACTGGCTCTACGCCATGTACGTCACGCCCGTGGCGCGCGGCACCGGGGTGGCGTCCGCCCTGGTCGAGGCCGTGAGCGGCTGGGCGAGGCGCGAGCGCGCGAGCGCGCTGTACCTCGACGTCTCGACGTCACTGGCCCGCGCGAGAGCCTTCTACCAAAAGGAGGGTTTTATCCCCACGGGTGAACGCCGCGTCATGGAGCGCGACCCCTCCATCGAGTTGGTCAGAATGAAGAAGGAGTTGGGCGGTGGCTGAGCTTCGTGTCGAGCACGTCGAGGCGCCGACCCTGCACGAACTGCGACGGCGAGTTCTGCGCGGCAACGACCCGACGAAGAGCGCGGGCGACGCGAGCGACGACGAAGCCACGACGCTGCACCTCGGCGGGTTCGTGGGGGATCGTCTCGTCGTCAGCGCGTCGTTCTACCTCACGACGGCGCCGATCAACGAGGAACTCGTCTCGTATCAACTGCGCTTCATGGCGACCGACGCCGACGTGCAGGGAAAAGGGTACGGGTCGCGGGTGTTGGAGGTCGCCTTCGACGAACTGCGAGAGAAGGGCGCCGCGCAAGTCTGGGCGCACGCGAGAGACTCGGCGCTCGGGTTCTACGTGTCGACCGGATGGCGCGTCGTCGAGGGTTCCGAGCACCTCAGCACGGTGACGCACTTGCCCCACACGACCATCGTGAAATCCCTGGTCGAAGGCTCGTAGATGATTCGTTGTCTCGCGCGTCGTTTACTAACGTTAGAAGATGCGTAAGTACCTGCTTCTCCTTGCCGTACTCGTCGTGATCGTCGCGGGCGTCGTGGCGTACCCCCACCTCAAGTCGTCGACGCCGACCACCACGACGACGACCACGAAGCCGGCGCCGAAGTACTCCAACGCTCCCTTGACGGGCGTCGTCGACCGTTCGGGATTGTCACTCACGCGTCCCGCGCTGACAGTCAAGATCGAGAACACCCCCGAAGCGTTGCCCCAATGGGGGATCAACCAGGCCGACGTCGTCTACGAGGAGATCGTGAACGGCGGCATCACTCGCCTCGCGGCGATCTTCAACTCACAGGCGCCCGCGAAGGTGGGACCGGTTCGCTCCGTTCGTCCCACCGACACCCAAGTCGTCTGGCCCCTGGGCGGGATCTTCGCGTACTCCGGCGGCGCGGCGTACGCCGTCGCCAGTATTTCGACCGCCCCGGTCAAGTTGATCGACGAGAGCTCGGCCGGTTCGGCGATGTTCCGCGATCCCAACCTGTACGCGCCCCACAATCTCTTCGCCGTCGCGTCCGCGCTCTTCGCCTTCAAGGGCACGCCGACACCCCCGCCCGCGCTGTTCAGCTACCGCAAGAGCACGGAGAAGCCTGTCGGCACGAAGGTCGCGCGCTTCGTCGTGCCCTTCCCGAGCGTCTACCCCGTGACCTGGACCTGGAACGCGACCACGACGTCGTGGGACCGCACCCTCTTCGGCAAGGCGGACGTCACGGGAACCGGCGCACGTGAATCGCCCAAGAACGTCGTCGTCATGTTCGTCAACTACGTGAACGGTATCGGCACCGAGGCCTCGTACGCCAACCTCCAGGGTTCGGGTCCCGTCACCGTGTTCAGCGCCGGCAAAGAGGTGCAGGGAACGTGGTCGAGGGGACCCTCGAAGGCCGACATCATCCAGTACAAGACCGCGAAGGGCGCCACGATCATGCTGACCCCTGGTCAGACGTGGGTGGAACTCCTCGACACCGGAACCACGCTCACGGTCACGAAGTAACGAGCGCCTCGAGTCGCTCGAGGGTGGCTTCCATCGCGCGGCGGTTCCTCTCGGGAAAGCCCATCGCGATGACGGCGAGTCGCGCGGGACTGTCGTAGGTGAAGGACTCCGTGACCCGAGTCCCGCCCGGTACGTCCTCAAGGTCGTATCGCCACACGCAGCGCGCGAAGTGATGCCACGCGATCGTTCGGTCCTCGACGAAGTCGACGACCACGTTGCGCGTGAAGTAGGGCACACCAATCTTCATGTTCATGGCGAAGGTGGCGCCGAGTGAGAGTCGAGGAGGACCTTCCTTGATCGCCTGCAGTGATCCCGAGCCGTCGAAGGCGGCGTGTTGGCGAGGGTCCGCGAGGAGGTCGAAGACCGCTGACGCCGACGCAGCGACGACGCGCGTGGCGCTGACGGAACGGCGGCGGGTCATGGGCGAAGCGTAGGGTAAAGGGAGTCCTTTGATCGGAGTCGCGTGACGTTTCGTGAACAACTCATCAACCTGCCTGATGGGCGCGTCTTAGAGGTCGCGACGATGGGTGACCCCGCCGGCAACACGGTGTTCTTCCACCACGGTACGCCGGGTTCTACGAAGACGATGCTCGCCTTCGAACCGCTCGCCGAGAGCGGCGAGCTCTTCTTCGTCACGACGTCGCGCGCCGGGTACGGACAGTCGAGCCGCCTCGAAGCCCGTGATATGGCGTCCGTCGTCGACGACACGCGCCACGTCCTCGACGCGCTCGCACGAGGTTCGTACGTCGCCCTCGGTTGGTCGGGCGGGGGACCGCACGCACTGGCCTGCGCCGCGCTCGACGCGCCACGTTGTCTGAAGGCGGTCATCCTCGCGGGCGTCGCGCCCAGCGACGTCGATTTCGACTGGACCGAGGGCATGGGACCAGAGAACCTCGAAGAGTTCGCGCTCGCGCAGAAGGGTGGCCCGGCCTACGAGGCGTACATGGAGGCCTCCTGCGCGGTGATGGCCGACCTGAACAAGGACAACGTCGTCGAGTTGATGTCGGGGCTGTTGCCCCAGGCCGACCGCGACGTCCTCGCGGGCGACCACGAACGCGAGCTCTTCGCGACGGGCATGCGCTACGGCTTTGTCAGGGACTGGCGCGGTTACTTCGACGACAACGTCGCGTTCCTTCGGCCCTGGGGCTTTGACACGTCGACCATCGACGTACCGGTGGCGGTCTACTTCGGTGACGCGGACCTCATGGTGCCCCCGAAGCACGGCCACTGGCTGACCCAGAGCATCCCGAAGGCGGTGGCGCGCCACCACGCGCCCGAGGGACATCTGTCAATTTTCGCGAGCCACTTGGACGAGGTCGCGTCTGATCTCTCGTCAGCGTTCACGTCGTGACCAACGCGGTACCTAGGCTCGTCTGACGTGACGCGCATTGGCAATCTCTACGGCCCCGACGCCACCTTTCTCGGCGTACCGGCCGCCGACCCCGACGACGTGGCCCAGTGGTCGACGGCGAGGGCCGTCATCATCGGCGCGCCCTTCGACGGAGGGACGTCGCATCGCCCCGGCTGTCGCTTCGGACCTCAAGCGATCCGCACGACGGACTACCTCCCGCACGACGGTCAACGTCCCTCGCTCGCGCTGGGCGTCGATCCCTTAGTCGACCTCGGCGTCGTCGACCTCGGTGACGTGGCGATGCCGTCGGGCGACACGGAGCAGTCGTTGCGACTCCTCGAAGAGCGCGTGGCGGCGGTCGCGAGTGCGAGCGTCATTCCCATCATCCTCGGCGGTGATCACACGATCGCGCTGCCCGACGTGACGGGCGTGGCGCGTCACGTCGGGTGGGGACGAGTGTCCGTGATCCACTTCGACGCGCACGCCGACACCGGTGAAAGCCAGATGGGTTCGCTCTACGGCCACGGCACCCCCATGCGCCGGCTCATCGAGTCGGGGGCTTGTCGCGGCGACCGATTCTTACAGATCGGACTTCGTGGCTACTGGCCCGAGCCCGCGACGCTCGACTGGATGGCACAGCAAGGAATGCGCTCGTTCGAGATGGGAGAGATCGTCGCGCGCGGTCTCGACGACGTGCTCGACGAGGCCCTCGACCTCGCGATGACTGACTGTGACGCCGTGTTCATGTCCATCGACGTCGACGTCGTCGATCCCGGGTCGGCGCCCGGCACCGGAACCCCCGAGCCCGGTGGTCTCACCAGTCGTCAACTCTTGGACGCGGTGCGTCGCGTCGCCATGAGCGTGCCCATCGCGGGTGTTGACGTCGTGGAAGTCGCGCCCCCCTACGACCACGCGGAGATCACGGCCTACCTCGGCAATCGCATCGTGCTCGAAGCGCTCGGCGGCGTCGCCTGGCGACGTCGCGAGGAGCGCGGCGACGTCAACCGTCACCCGAGCGATCCGTTGCTCGATCGCTAGTCGCGCAGTGAGTCGAGGATCTCGACGACCATGGCTTCGGTCGTGTTGGGATGCAAGAACGCGATGCGTCCGACGGTTTCGCCCTCCCACTTCGTGGGCGTGACGAAGGCGACCTGATGGCGAAGCAACTCGTGACTCCACTCGTTGTAGCGCTCGGCGCTCCAGCCCTTGCGGCGAAAGAGCACGATCGAGAGACTTGAGGGCCGAACCATCTCGAGGTGCTCGCTCTCGTCGATGAGGACTTGCGTGCGTTGCGCGAGGTCGATGGCGCACTGCACCGCCGACTCGTACGCGGCCGTGCCGTTGGTGACGAGTGAGAACCAAAAGGGAAGTCCCCTCGCGCGTCGTGAGAGGTGGATGCCGAAGTCCGAGGGATTCCACTCGTACTCCTCGTCGGTCCCTTCGTGCAGGACGTCCAAGTAACTCGCTTGCTGCGCGAGGACCTTTCTCGCCACCGTCGGGTTCCGGTACAGCAAGGCGCAGCAGTCGAGCGGCGCGAAGAGCCACTTGTGCGGGTCCACGATGAAGCTGTCGGCGTGGCGGATCCCCGTGAACAGATGGCGATGCGTGGCGGAGAAGATCGCGGCGCCACCGTACGCGCCGTCGATGTGAAACCACAGGTCGTTCTCGCGCGCGAAGCTCCCGAGCCCCTCGAGGTCGTCGACGATTCCCGCGTTGGTCGTGCCGGCCGTCGCGACGACCCCAACGACGTTCTCGGGATGGGGATCGGACGCGAGAGCCGCTTCGAGCGACGCGCGGGTGAAGCGGTGATCGTCCGTGGCGACCGTGAGCGTCGCCACGTCCAACACGTGCAGAGCCTTGCCGATGCTCGAGTGCGCGTCCTCGGAGATCGCGAATCGCACGTCGCGGGGGTTGAGATGAGGGCGCTTCGCGCGCCCGACGTCGCGCGCGACCGTCAAGCTCGACAGGTTGCCTATCGAACCGCCCGACACGAAAGCGCCACCGGTCTCTTCGGGCATGCCGGCAGTGTCCGAGATGAAGCTCAGCGCTTGATTCTCGGCGACGACGACACCACTCGACTCGAGCCAACTGGTGCCGTTCAGCCCCGAGCAGGCGACGACCATGTCGAAGAGCAGTGAGTTCTTGGTGGGGGCGTTCGGGATGAAGGCTAAGAAACCGGGGGAGTCGATGGAGACGACGGCGGGCGCCAACGACTCTTCGAAGAACTCGAGCACCTCTTGGGCGTCGCGACCTTCTGGTCGAATGAGACCCTTCATCAGTTCGGGTGCGACGGCGTGCAAACTGCCAAAGTCGAGGGGCACGGGGTCCATCGAAAGTCGTTCACGGCAGTAGTCGAAGACGGCCTCTCCGAGTTCGGCGTCGAACTCAAACATTTCGTGCCCCATTGCACTCCTTTCGATTTTGGTCCCTAGCCATCGTACGGCCTCAAACGATGTCCTTCGAGCGCTCGTACAAAGGACATTGTGGGTCACGAAGTAGCATCCCGACATGGAAAGCGCCCGCGTTGGCTATCTCGGACCTCAGGGGTCGTTCTCCCACGAGGCCGTCACGACCCTTGACGACGCGCTACCCGTTGCCTACCCGTCACTCGAGGAGCTGCTCAGCGCCGTAGCGGACGGGTCGCTCGATCAGGGACTGGTGCCCCTCGAGAACGCGCTCGAGGGCACGGTGTCGGCGACCATCGATGGCTTGGTCTTCAACCACGACCTCATCATCCTCCAAGAGATCGTGCTGCCCATCCACCTGCACCTCCTGGCCCGCCCCGGCGTCGCTTTGGGTGACGTCACGAGTGTGCGCAGCTACGTGCACGCCCTCGCGCAAGTCCGTGAGTTCCTCCATTCGAAGGGGCTCGTGGGCGCTGAGACGACGTCGACGTCGCAGGCGGCGCGCGACGTCGCTGAGTCGGTTGAACCGTGGGCCGCCGTGGGCTCGGCGCTCGCGGGCGAGCTGTTCGGTCTCGACGTCATCGCGGCCGACGTCGAAGACCACCCCGACAACGCCACACGATTCGTACTGGTCGGTCGAGAGACGGTCGCCGCGCCCACGGGCCATGACCGCACGACGATCGTGTGCTTCCAAGACGCGGACCGTCCGGGATCGCTGTACGCCATCCTTGGTCGCTTCGCCGCTCGCGACATCAACTTGACGAAGCTCGAGAGTCGACCGACGAAGCGCGGTCTCGGTGACTACTGCTTCGTCATCGAGTTCGAGGGTCACGTCGCCGACGAAGTCGTCGCGGACTGTCTGACCGATCTCCAAGCGCATCTCGCGCGCGTGAAGTTCCTCGGCTCCTATCCCGTCACCGGCGAGGGGGCTACGAGCAGGCGCGAAGAGGTCGGAGAATCTCGTCTCGCCGCCGCCAAGTGGATGGACGCCATCCGGGCCCGGGTACGACCCTCGTAAGACGCCGCCCCATGAGTCGCGGCCGATTCGCTAGCCGCCGAGGGCCTGCGCAAACGACGACAGGGCGTGCTAAGTATGGCCAATGCCCTGAGTGACGTCGCGCGCGCCGTCGTCTCGGACGAACTGAGGAGAGTGATCGTGACCTACGACTTTGAAGTATCGGACGAAATCCCTGCGTCACCTGACGAGATCTACGCGGCGTGGATGACGAGTGCTGGTCACTCCGCGATGACCGGTGGCGAAGCGCACG
>DASZIH010000066.1:0-30675 GCA_035949355.1 Acidimicrobiales bacterium | reverse complement strand
TGACGACGAATGAGTGACGCCTATCTGGACGCGCCGGTGGTGCTGCGAGTAGAGAAGGTCACCGCCGGATACGGAGGATCCCCGATCATCGAAGACGTATCGCTGGACGTTCGCAAAGGCAAGATCACGGCGATCGTCGGTCCGAACGGCGCGGGCAAGTCAACGCTCTTGAAGGCGATCAGCGGCGTCATCAAGACCACGAGTGGTCACGTCTTCGTGCTCGAGCGTGAGACCACCAACCTGCCGCCCGAGAAGCTCGTGCGTCACAAGTTGGCCTACGTGCCCCAGGTGGCGAACACCTTCCCCGAACTCACTGTTCGAGAGAACATGGAGATGGGCGGCTACACGCGCAAGCGCGGCGTGGCGCAGCGCATCGACGAGTTGGGCGAGCTCTTTCCGGACCTGAAGAAGTCGCTTCGCCGCAAGGCCGGGGCGCTCAGCGGTGGTCAGCGCAGCATGCTCGCGATGGCCCGTGGGCTCATGCTCGACCCTGAGGTCATGCTCCTCGACGAACCAAGCTCCGGACTCTCGCCCATCTTGCAGAGCGCACTGTGGGAACAGATCGAGAAGGTCGCGTTGACGGGCGTGGGTATCTGCGTCGTCGAACAGAACACGCGACGCTCACTGCGCCACGCGCAGTGGGGCTACGTGATGGTCCTCGGCAAGAATCGCCTCGACGGTCCCGCCGAGAGACTCTTGCATGACGAAGAGGTCATCGACCTCTACGTCGGAAGGATGTCGTAGTGCGACGACACGAGGTCTCGTAAGAGAGATGAACACAACGAGGGGGGTATGCATTGAGAAACATTAGGAATTTGATAACCGTTCGGACTGTGACGAGCGCCGTAGCTTTGGCCACGGTGCTCGGCAGCGGGGTCGCGATCGGCGCGCAAGCGACGGCGGGGGCCACATCGGGCACCGTGTCGTACGGCGTGCTGTCGTGCTTCACCGGTCCGTTGGCGAGTCTGGGCGAAGGCATCGACCAAGGTGCGCAGATCGCCCAGGCGCAGGTGAACGCCGCCGGTGGGGTGTTGGGCAAGAAGCTCCTCATTCCCACGGGTGACACGGGCTGTGACCCGGTCGAAGGAAAGACGGCGCTGTTGAAGTTGCTCTCGGGCGGAGGGATCGCCGGCATCATCGGACCGACCACGCAAGAGATCAACGCGGTCGAGCCGGTGTTGAAGGCGAACAAGATCATCGACGAGTTCCAAGGTGGTGACACGACGCGCGACACGCAGACGGATCCGTATCTCTTCCGCGACAGCCCGTCGGACAGCCAGCTCGGTGTCGCGATGGCCACGTACGCCCACATCAAGGGCTACAAGACGGCTGACCTACTCTTCTACTCTGACGCCGCGGCACAGACCATCGTGTCGCCGGTGAAAAAGACGTGGATCAAGTTGGGCGGCAAGGTGATCAACATCTACAACGTCCAAGCCGACCAATCGTCGTACACCAACACCGTGGCGCAAGTCATCGCTGACAAGCCCAACGTGATCTTCTCCCAGACCGACGCACCGACCGTGGCCGTGCTCGAAACCGAGTTCAAGCAACTCGGCTCGACCATTCCGTGGATCGGTACCGACGTCACGACGAGCAGTGACTACATCAAGGCGTTTGGCGCCTCCAACGCCCACGCGCACTTGACGTCGGTGATGGGGACGTCCGTGACGGGTCAGGCTGATTCGTACTTCTTGGCAGGGTTCAAGAAGTTGTTCCCGAGCCAGGCGGCGGCGGGTCCACTATCGGGCTCGAACTACGCCTACGACGCGGTGATCACGTTGGCGTTGGCCGACACGTACGCGAAGACGACGAACGGTACGACGGTGGCAAAGGACATGACCATGGTCACGAACCCACCGGGAACGAAGTGCTATTCGTACAAGTCGTGCGTGGCGCTCTTGAAGGCCAACAAGAAGATCAATTACGAGGGTGCCAGTGGCAGCATCGACTTCAACAAGTATCACAACACGTTCGGTCCCTACGCGCCCTTTGTCGCGAACGCGTCGACCGGCAACGAAGTACAAGGTACGCCGCTGTCGGCCAAGATATTGGGTGACGTGACGAACTGCACCACCACCACCGCGTGCCTTGCGGTACTGAAGGCAGACGGCGTGAAGTAAGGAGTAGCGGGGCGTCTCGAGGTTGGTGCCAATAGCCACCTCGAGGCGCTCTCGCGTTGTTGACGAGAAGCACCGCGCGTACGTCGAAGAGGAAGGATGAGACCGAGTTGAGTGACGTTCCCGACCATCAGACCTTCCCCGACCAGGGTGGACCTCTGGCTGGCGTTCACGTGCTCGACTTTTCGAGGGTCTTGGCCGGACCGTACGCGACGATGGTCTTCGGCGACCTCGGCGCCGACGTCATCAAGGTCGAGCACCCCGGGACCGGTGACGACACGCGCCTTTGGGGGCCGCCGTTCATCGAAAGTGACGCCGAGCGAGAGAGTACGTACTTCCTCGCGGTGAACCGCAACAAACGAAGTGTCACGATCGACCTGAAGGACCTCGAAGAACGTCCGTTCATCGAAGACCTCGTGCGATGGGCTGACGTCGTCGTCGAGAACTTTCGCCCCGGGGTGATGGACCGACTCGGGCTCGGCGACGAGCGACTGGAAGAGTTGAATCCCGGACTGGTCCGCCTGTCGATCAACGGCTTCGGCGACGACGGACCCGACGCGCGTCGCGTGGGCTACGACCATATCCTCCAGGCCGAAGGTGGCCTGATGTCCTTGACGGGACCGCCCGAAGGCCCGATGGTCAAGGCGGGCGTCCCGATCGCCGACGTCACGGCCGGGCTCTTCGGCGTCATCGGCGTCCTTGCCGGTCTGGTGGAGCGGGCCACGAGTGGCCGGGGCCAGCGCGTCTCCACGTCGTTGCTGGCGGGGCAAATTGCGCTGCACACGTTTCAGGGCACCCGGTACCTGATCGCCGGGGAAGTGCCGCCGCCCTCTGGCAATCAACATCCAACGGTCTGTCCCTACGGCGTCTTTGACGCGAGCGACGGACCACTCGTGATCGCTGTGGGCAACGACAATATCTGGGGTCGATTCGCACCCCTTGTGGGCGTCGACCCGCTCGACGTTCGATTCGCCACGAATGACAAGCGAATCGCGAACGTCACGGAGCTCAACGAACTGATGGCACCGGCTCTCGGTGCGCGCAGTGTCCGCGCGTGGCTGGCGTCACTCGACGACGCGGGCGTGCCGGCCGGAGAGGTGAAGAAGCTCGACGCCGTGTACGCGAGTACCCAGGTCCGTCAACAGAACCTCGTGTGGACGGCGGACCACGCGACCTTGGGTCCGATCGAACTGCCCGGCAGTCCACTTCGCTACAGCCGCAACTCGGTGTCGCTACGTCGTGCGCCGCCGACGCTCGGCCAGCATTCGCGAGAAGTGCGCCATGAACTGGCCACCGAGGTGCCGAGCCATGACGGCTAGGACCCTCGACGTCGCTGCAGGAGAGAGGTTCGAAGCCGCGAGGGGGCTCACGTGACGTCGATGTCGCGGCTCAGTCGATCGGTGTCGCGGATGCAGTCGCAGACGAGCCAGCGTTGGCGACGATCGACGAAGTGGATCCATGACCGACGACGCCAGCGTCTCGCGATCCCGCCGCCGACGAGGCTCGAGAGCGAGGTGCACAAGAACGGCGTCTTCGAGATTCGTCTCGCCGGAGGTGATCGGCGTAACGTCCTCGGTCGCTCGACCATCGACCAGCTCGAAGCACTGGTCGCGAGTCCACCCGACGGCACGAGGGTCATCGTCATCACGGCGGCGCCACCTGACTTTTGTGCAGGCTATGACCTCGTCGAGGCGGCGCACGGTGACGCCGAAGCACTGATCGCCAACGAGGCGAACTTCGAGCGACTTCGTCAGTCGACGATCCCCATCGTGGCCGCCCTCCAGGGCAACGTCATCGGTGGAGGGTTGGAGTTGGCGCTCTCGGCCGACGTTCGAGTGGCTTCGCCCGAGACGAGACTTGCTCTGCCCGCGTCGAAACTGGGCCTGGTGTACTCAGAGGCGGGGGTGCGCCTCGTCGTGTCCATGGTGGGCGAGAGCGTGGCCCGGGCGCTCTTCCTCGCCGGTCACGACCTCAACGCCGACGCCGCTCTCGCCATGGGTCTCGTCACCGACATCGTCGGGCGCGAACAGTTACGCGGTCACGCGCTCTCGTTGGCCGATCAAATGGCGTCGTGGTCGCCGGTAGCAACGTCCGGAAACCGCCAGATACTCGACGTCGTTGCCGGGAGGCGTTCGGCGGACACTGGCGAACTACGTCTCACGAGTTTCGCGCCCGACAGTGACCTGCGCCGAAGCATCGCGCACTTCGTCGCGCGGCGAAGCAGAACCCTTCGTCGCAGCGGACCGAAATAACGCGCTGACTACGTCCAGGGCGTCGCGAGCTGGACGTAGTTCCCGTCGACGTCCTCGAGCGTGGCGAGCCAGAAGTCATTTCCTTCGTCGGGCCGGTAGGGAGTGGCCACGATGGGGGCTCCGACGGCCACGATCTCGTCGAAGGCCGATTGCACGTCGTCAACTTCGATCATGACCATGAGGCGCTGAGGGACACTGCTCTTGCCGTGGAGCTCGCTGTGAGGACCGATCATGAGCTGGGCGCCGGAGTTCCAGCCACACCACTCTCCGTCTCGAAAGTCAGGATCGCCGAGGACCTTCGTGTAGAACTCGCCCAGCGCGGTCGGGTTCTCTGATCCAATCATTACGCCGCTGAACTTCATGTCGCTCCCTCCACACCGTGTCGCCGTCCGTCGCGTTCATCCTCACTCTGGTTCGGACGTTTGTCAAGACGGACTCGTGAAGACGCCGCACTTCGTGTCGGGCTTGATCGAACCTAGGGCTTCAGCGTGAGGCTCACGGGACAGTGGTCGCTGCCCATGACGTCGGCGTGAATCTCTGCGGCCGTGACACGTTCGACAAGGCTCGTGGAGACGAGAAAGTAGTCAATGCGCCAGCCGACGTTTTGTGCTCGGGCGTTCGAGAAGTTCGACCACCACGAGTAGTGGCCGTTGCCTTCGTGAAACAGTCGAAAGGTGTCGACGAAGCCGGCGTCGAGGAAGTTCTGGAAGCCCTGGCGCTCTTGGCTCGTGAAACCCCGCTTACCGACGTTGGATTTGGGATTCGCGAGGTCGTCGGGCGTGTGCGCCACGTTGAGGTCGCCGCAGAAGATGACGGGTTTCGTCCGTTCAAGTTCCTGGACGTGGTGCAAGAACGCGGGGTCCCACTGACTGTGACGAAGGTTCAGTCGTCCAAGGTCGTCCTTCGCGTTCGGTGTGTAGACGTTGACGACGTAGAAGTCGTCGAACTCCGTGGTGAGGACGCGGCCCTCGTCGTTGGGGTTGCCGAAGGTGTCGCCAACGACGCCGAACTTGTCGATCGAAGTCTGCGGCAGACCCGGCGTCACGCTGATGGGCGCGACCTTCGAGAAGTTCGCGGTGCCGGAGTACCCCTTCTTCTCCGCGGAGTTCCAATGTTCCTCGTACGCGGGCAGGTCGACTTCCGTCTGGAACTGCTGCGCCTTGGTCTCTTGCAGGCAGATGATGTCGGGATCGAGCGCCTCCACGAAAGGGAGGAAGAGACCTTTCTTGCAGACAGCCCGGATACCGTTGACGTTCCATGAGACGAGGCGCACCTAGAGAATGTACCAACCTACGCAGCGTCGCTCGACGACGTGGCCGCCTCTGACGTTCCCACTCGGTAACATGAGCCACAGGGCGTCGACGAAACGGAACGATCATGCAGGCCGAACAGAGCGTCCAAACCGTCCTGATCGTCGTGTTCATGGTCGTGGCGTATTCCCTCGTTCGCAAAGGTCGTCTGGATACCAAGAACGCGACGCTCGAACCGCGTCAACGTATCCGACCCGTGCTCTTGGAGGTGCTCGACCCGCTGCTCGCGATCATCGTGGTCGGACCGGTGTTGGCCCACGAGCTGAACGTGGACGCGTGGCACATTCTCGCGGGCTTCGTTGGATTGGCGGCTGGTGTTCCGATTGGGCTCTTACGTTCTCGTGTTCAGTACGTGCGAGCGATCCAGAGTTCGAAGAGCGTGGTGTTGGTGCGGTCACGGGCGGAGTACGCGTTGATCTTCTTGTTGGTCATCCTTCGTTCGTCGGAGAGCTCGATTCGCCAGAACCACGCGACGTTGGTGACGCTCCTCTTCGCGTTGCTCCTGGCACTTCCGATAGGAGAGTCGTGCGCGAGAACGTACTCCATGGTCAAGAAATATCGACACGAGACCGTCGGGTCTCCTTCGTTAGGTATTCCGCAGTAGCGTTCGCGGTTCTCAGTCGCTACTGAGAGCAACCCCGAGCGTCGACGTCCATCACGGCGAGGACCGCGTCGCCTCGGACCAACCAGATGACGTCGTACTTGTCGACGGTGGGATCGCAGTGCGGGGGGACGAGCGCCAAGCGGTCACCACGGCGAAAAGGGTCGTGATCGCCTCGCGTCACCATGCCGTGTTCGTCACCGAAGAACTGGTAGCTGACTTCGCCTTCGTGTCCGGCGACGAGCGGAACGCCCGCGTCGGTGGCCATGGCCTTAAGGCCAGCGTCGATCGTCACGAAACGTTCGTGGTTGTCCGAGATCACCGTGGCCTCGATGAAAAGACTCTGGGCGAAGAGACCCTCGACGTCGTTTCCCAGCGCGTCTCGGTATTCGCGGTCCATGAACACGTAGCTCCCGCACTGCAACTCGTTCAAGAGACCCAGTTCAATGTCGATCTGCGACGTGCCGGTCCCGCCACCCGTGCGCAGGGTGACGTCATGACCGTGCGACTCGAGAGCTTTGACGACTCGTCGTAGGACGTCCGTCGACTCCGTCGTGGCGGCGCGACGCTCGTCGCGTCCCGCGACGTGTTGGAGATGACCGGCGTAGCCCTGAACGCCACCGAAGTGCAGGTGCGGCGTTGCCGTGACGCGTTCGACGACGCGTAACGCGTCACTCGAGCTGGCGACGCCCGTGCGCCCGAGGCCCACGTCGACGTCACAGAGGACGGTGACGTCGACGTCCGCCGCCTTCGCGGCGTTACCCAACTCGTCGACCCCCTCAGTGCAGTCGACGACCACGCTGAGGTCGCAGCGTCTGGCCAGGTCGATCGCGCGTCGCGCCAGTGCTGGCCCTACGAGAGGGGAGGTGAGAAGCGCGGAAACACGAGTCGGCGTCCCCTCGCGCGCGAGGCCCGCCACGACGGCCTCCGCTTCCGAGAGTTTCGCGAACGCCAAGCCCGCGGCGCCTGCTTCGAGTTGGAGCCGAGCGACCAAGGCCGATTTGTGCGACTTCACGTGGGGACGAAGCGCGACGCCCGAGCGCGTGGTTATCGCCGCCATCGAAGAGACGTTCTCGACGAGGAGGTCGTAGTCGCAGACGAGCGCTGGCGTGGTGAGGTACGCACGAGATCCCTTGTCGCCGAGTCGATCGCGCAGGGCGTCGTATCGAGGTTGATCGCGTGCAGAGTGGTCCATCCCTCAATTGTCACATCTTCGAAGGGGGTTCACCGGTAAGTCGCACAGTTCGGGGACCGATCCCTTCGCGTACCTCCAAAGGACATGACGAGCAGAGACGGACCCACTCGTGAGGACGACGTTCGACGGACTAGATGAAACCGACGGTGCGGTGAGGCTGGTAGTCCTTTTCGAGCGACGCGATCTCCGACTCGTCAAGATGAAGATCAACGGCGGCGATGGCGTCGGCGAGGTGCTGTTCCTTCGTGGCTCCCACGATGGGGCTCACGACGGCGGGCTTGGAGAGTACCCAGGCCAGCGCGACCTGAGCCGGCGCGACGCCTCGGCGACCGGCGATGTCGATCACGGTGTCGACTATTGGTCGATCAATGTCGAAGGAGAGCGACCGACCGAACGGGTCGTTCTCAGATCGATTCGTCTGCTGTTCCCACGGGCGGGTCAGGCGACCTCGCGCGAGCGGGCTCCACGGGATGGACCCGACACCCTGGTCGAGGCAGAAGGGGAGCATCTCTCGCTCCTCTTCTCGGTAGAGCAGGTTGTAGTAGTTCTGCATACTGACGAAGCGAGTCCATCCGTTGAGGTCCGCGGTGTACTGCGCTTGGGCGAACTGCCAGGCGTACATTGACGACGCCCCTATATAGCGCGCCTTGCCAGCCTTGACGACGTCGTGCAGGGCCTCCATCGTCTCTTCGATCGGTGTGGTGTAGTCCCAACGGTGGATCTGATAGAGGTCCACGTAGTCGGTTCCCAGACGGCGCAAACTCTCGTCGATCTCCGTGAGGATGGCTTTGCGTGACAGACCCTCGCCGTTCGGACCGGGTCGCATTCTTCCGTTCACCTTGGTCGCGATCACCAGCTCTTCACGCGGTGCCATGGACAAGAGGGTTGGCCCGGTGATCTCTTCGCTGCTCCCCGCGGAGTACACGTTCGCGGTGTCGAAGAAGTTGATGCCAGCGTCGAGGGCCTGGCGAAAGAACGGCTCGGCCTCTTTCTTTCCGAGCGACCAGGCCTGGTTGCCTCGCTCGGGTTCTCCGTAACTCATGCAGCCGAGACAGATCTTCGAGACTTTAAGTCCCGTGGTTCCTAGCGAGACGTACTCCACGTCGAAACTCTCCTGTACTTGAGGGCGGAAACTCAATGTACCGGTTGGGGATCGCTTTCATGCGCGTAAAAGTGTCCACGTGGCGAAGTCCTTGTGACGAGCAACGCACCGCCCACCGAGCGAAACGCTCGAAAAAAGCAGTCGTGGCCACGGTGTTTGGGTGCGCGAAATCAGTAACGTAGCCGAAACATGCGCGTGATATGAAAAGTACATCAATTCATCTTTCGTGGACGTTGATCCTTCTCTCGCATGGGATGAGGTGTTTTCCGCGCCGGGAGTGGCGCGCCCCGTTTATCGCGAGATCGTCGACGTTCTTGGTGATCTAAAGACGGCCGACATCCGCACACGCTTCGATCAGCTCGGTAGAACTTTCGCGGAACGCGGCGTGACGTTCGCCTTCGGCGGAGAGGAGCGACCTTTCCCACTCGACTTGATCCCGCGGATCATCGCGGCGACGGAGTGGAGCGTCCTCTCCGCAGGAATCCAACAGCGGGTAAAGGCATTGGAAGCCTTCCTCGACGACGTTTACGGCCAAGGGGAGTGCCTCAACGACGGGCTCGTGCCTCGTCACGTCGTCACCTCGAGCCCCCACTTTCGACGTGAGTCCACCGGCATCGTGCCGCGGTTCGCGCCGCGCATCACGGTCTCGGGTGTCGACATCATCCGCGACGAGGACGGCACTATGCGGGTGCTCGAGGACAACGTGCGCATCCCGTCGGGAATCTCGTACGTCATCGAGAACCGACGAGCCATGACGCAGAGCTTCGGCTCGCTGTTCACGAACTACCGGGTGCACCCCGTCGACGAGTACCCTGCTCGACTGCTTCGCGCGCTGCGCCTCTCGGCGCCCGAAGGCGTTCGCGATCCGACGGTGGTCGTGCTCACGCCCGGCGTCCATAACGCCGCGTACTTCGAACACGTGCTGCTCGCTCGATTGATGGGCGTTGAGCTCGTCGAGGGGAGCGACCTCGTCGTCGTCGACAACAAGGTCAACATGCGCACCACTCAGGGCGAACGTCCGGTGCACGTCATCTATCGCCGGGTCGACGATGAGTGGCTCGATCCGCTGCACTTTCGCCCCGACTCCGTCGTGGGGGTCGCGGGACTCGTCAACGCGGCCCGAGCGAAGACAGTGACGATCGCCAACGCCATCGGCAACGGTGTCGCCGACGACAAACTGATCTACACCTACGTTCCTGACCTGATTCGCTACTTTCTGGGCGAGGCCCCGATACTGGAGAACGTCGAGTCGTACCGCTTGGACCAGGCCGAGTCGCTGTACGAAGTGCTGGAGCACCTCGAGCGTTACGTGGTGAAGCCCGTTGACGGATCCGGCGGCCACGGTATCGTGATCGGCCCACAGGCCGACGAGGAGACCCTGGTCGATCTGCGCGCGACGCTTCTCTCGAACCCGCGTGGCTACATCGCCCAGCGTACGGTCGCCCTTTCGACGGTGCCCACGTTCGTCGACGATCAGTTGCTGCCCCGACACGTCGACCTGCGACCCTTCGCCATCCACGACGGCAAGGACGTCTGGGTGCTACCCGGAGGACTCACGCGCGTGGCACTTCCTCAGGGGGCACTCGTCGTCAACTCCAGTCGAGGCGGCGGATCGAAGGACACCTGGGTGCTCGCCGACGTCGGCCCCGGCGCCGCGCCGTCGCGCGTGGAGGTGGAAGGTTCAGAAGCGCTCGCCGTCGCGCCACTGCAGTCCCAGCGCCGTGCCCGTCAGTACGGTCCTGAAGCGCAGTCCGGGTCGGACCAATGAATCGAGGGATGCTCGCGCGACTGGCGGAGCTCATCTACTGGACGGGACGTTACGTGGAGCGCGCCGACGACACGTCACGGATCGTCGACGCGTACATCCACCGGATATCCGAGGACCCGTTCGGCGACGCCGACGTCACGTGTCGTTCGCTCTTCGCCACCTTGGGGATGGACGTCGACGCGACGTCGCCGGTCACGATCGACACCGTGCTCGACCGATTGGTCTTCGACCCGGTCAGTCCGAGTGCCATCACGGGCGCGCTGTTAGCGGCCTATGAGAACGCGCGCCGTGTTCGAGAGGTGATCTCGTCGGAGATGTGGGTCTGTCTCAACGCCACGAGGAACGAGCTCACCGCGCAACGTGGCGAGTCGTCGCGCGTAGGCCCTTCGAGCTACCTCAAGTTCGTCCGAGAGCGTTCGGCCCTCTTCGCCGGACTTACGGACGCGACCATAAGTCACGACGAGACGTGGTGGTACCTCGTGCTCGGTCGGAGCCTCGAGCGCATCGACATGACGGCGCGCCTTTTGCAGGGTCGCCTCCTCGCCGCTGATCACGCGCCCGACTGGTTGACGCTCTTGCGCGCGGCGGGGGCCATGGAGTCGTACCTTCGCTCGTCCGTTCGCCGTTCGGACCCCGAGGCGATCGCGGCCTTCTTGTTGCTCGACCGTGAGTTTCCGCGGTCGGCCTACCACTCCCTCGCCGTGGCGGACCACTGCTTGGACCAACTGACCAAGGCGAGTACGCACCTCGACATCGTCAACGAGGCACGTCGCACCATTCACACGACCCAGACTCGTCTCGAGTACACGGACTCCAGCACGCTGATGAAGAACCTCGCGGAGATCCTCAAGTTGCTCGAAGTGACGAGTGCCACCGCGAACGACCAGATCACGGCGAGCTACTTTCGCCAGGTCGTCGCCACGTCGTGGATGTCCGAGGTCGGCACGTGAACGGCGTCGAGGCGTCGATGGAGTTCGCGATCCGTCACGTGACGGGCTTCAGTTACGACGGCGTCGCGGACTCGTCGTACAACGAA
Organism: Acidimicrobiales bacterium; assembly: GCA_035949355.1. Classification (GTDB taxonomy): domain Bacteria; phylum Actinomycetota; class Acidimicrobiia; order Acidimicrobiales; family RAAP-2; genus RAAP-2. The sequence continues at coordinate 19,291 of DASZIH010000066.1, read as the reverse complement.
GCACGCATGACGCCGCCAACCCTCGCTCGTCAGCTCGTGCGTAACGCCTCTCTTCGAGTCCAGCCCTACGCGGAGCTGGCGACGTATCGTGACTACTTCGGCACCATCGTGACGACGTTCGACCTCCAAGAACCTCACCGTCGCCTGCAAGTGGTCGCGGAGGCCAACGTCGAGACGCGCGGCGAGACGCTGGCTAACACGGACCTCACGCTCAGTACGTTGCGAGCGAGCGAGGTTTCGGACCACTTCGGTGAGTACCTGGCGCCCACCGCGCACACGACCATGGCGATCGGCGTGTTCGAAGAGCTTCGTGCGTCGATCCCGGGCCGGGGCGACGTGCACGCGACGGTCGACGCAGTGATGGACTGGGTCCGAGAGCGCGTTGCGTACAAGCGCGGCGCCACCCTCGTCTCCTCGACGGCGCAAGAGGTGTGGGAGAAGCGCCAAGGCGTGTGTCAAGACCTGAGCCACGTGACCATCGCGTTGCTGCGCAGTCTCGGCATACCAGCGCGCTACGTGTCGGGTTACTTGTACGCCAAAGGTGAAGCGGACGTGGGCGAGAAGGTCGTAGGTGAGAGCCACGCCTGGGTCGAGTACTTCTGCGGTGACTGGGTGGGCATCGATCCCACCAACGCGGGGCGCGTCGGACTCTTTCACGTCGTTGTCGCGAAAGGTCGCGAGTACGGCGACGTGCCACCACTGAAAGGTATCTACCATGGCGACCCTTCGATCTCGCTCGGCGTGACCGTGGAGATCACCCGCGTCGCCTGACTCGGGGGTTCCTTCGACGGAGGTTTCGACGCGCGTACCGACTATTGGAGCGTCGTCGTCCATCTAAGGTATTCGTGACGTTCAGCCGATTATTCGAGGAGTCCAAACCATGTCCACCCCTCCCACCATCGTCGTTTGTGAAGGCGACCAGACGGGCCAGGAGTTGCTCGACGAGGCCCTTCGAGCGCTGGAGCCGTCAGTCCTCGGCTTCGAACTCGAGTTCCTTCGCTACGACCTCTCTCTCGCGAGTCGTGAGAAGACCAACAACGGCGTCATCCACGAAGCCGCCGCGAAGATGCGTGAAACGGGTCTCGGTTTGAAGGCCGCGACGGTCACGCCGACCGAGATCGGCAGCGTCGGTTCGCCCAACCGCATCCTGCGCGAAGGCATTGACGGCAAGGTCATCGTCCGCACGGGCCGGCGAATCCCAGGTGTCACCCCGATCGTTGCCTTGACCCACCCGGTCGTTGTCGTCCGTATGGCCGTGGGCGACGCCTACGGCGCGGCCGAGGGTCGTGACGGCGAGCCCGGGGCGGTCGCGGAGTCGGCGTGGCGAACCGAGCGTATCGATCGCTCCACCTGTCGCTCCGTGGCCGAGTTCAGTTTTCGTTCCGCAGAGTCGCTCGGCGGTCTCGTCTACGGCGGCCCGAAGTGGACCGTGTCGGCGACCTACGAAGGCATGCTGAAAGAGGAGATGGACGCCGCGGCCCTTCGCCACCCGGGCGTTTCCTACCGGCCGATGCTCATCGACGCCGCGTACGCCGGACTGATGACGGAAGGGTGGGACACGCCGGTCGTCATCCCTGCGCTCAATCGTGACGGCGACTGCTTGAGTGACCTCGTCTTGGCGATGTTCGGCTCGATAGCGGGCGCGGAATCGGTGCTCTTATCGCTTGACGAGAACCTCGAGACGCGCGTTGCGATGGCCGAAGCGCCCCACGGGACCGCTCCCTCGCTCGAAGGAAAGAACGTGGCGAATCCGATGGCCATGTTGCTCGCGTGCGCGGCGGTCCTGGAGCACGCTGGTTATCAGGGCGATGAAGGATGCGCACGAGCGTCCTCGGTCCTTCGTGAGGCAACGTTGAGCGCGGCCGCCGACGGCGTTCGCACGTTCGACCTCGGTGGGGACGCCTCCACCAGCCAAGTGGTCGACGAGGTCATCAATCGAATCCGAGCACACCGGTCCTAACCTCGTCTCGCGAGACCTCGCCCGCTACTCCTGCTGCGAAGTGGATCGACTAATTGCTCAGATTGATCGACCGAAGGATTGAATGGGTAAAGGAGTTCGACCTCGCGTAGACCTTGCGCCGCACGTAACGTGTGGCGTAGGCGCTCGGACCGTGGGCCGCCGCTTGGACGTTGCCGAGTAATCGAGCGTCACGATACAGCTCGGAACGAAGACTTCGATGACGGGCCACGTTAACTCCTCGGTCTCGACTCTTTCTAGCAAAGCGGACGACCTCGCGTGGTGGTGACAGAATCGAGAGAACCCGTCCGACCGAGGAGACCTACGTGGACAATCGACAGTTGGTGCTCGTAGAGCGCCCCGTGGGCGCGGTCGACGACGCCACGACGAAATTGGTGGTGAGCCCGGTGCCGAGTTGTGGCGAGGGCGAGGCACTCATCAAAGTCGCCATGTTGAGCATCGACCCGACGATCCGCACATGGATGAACGACGCGCCGGGCTACCTTCCGCCTATTCAACTCGGCGACGTGGTCCGTGGCGCCGGTACCGGTGTGGTCGTCGAGTCGCGCAACGAGCGCTACAACGTCGGCGACGTCGTCTTTGGGATGACGAACTGGCAAGAGTGGGTCGTCGCGAACGAAGAGAACCGGTTCACCGTTATTCCCCAGGGTCTCGGACTGGGACTCGCGACGATGATGAACGTGCTGGGGGTGACCGGCATGACCGCGTACTTCGGTCTTCTCGACGTCGGCCAGATGAAGGAAGGTGACGTCGTTGTTGTCTCAGGCGCGGCGGGCGCGACGGGATCCGTCGTGGGCCAGATCGCCAAAGCTCGAGGCGCGAAGCGGGTCGTCGGCATAGCGGGCGGGCCAGAAAAGTGCCGCGACGTCGTGGAGACGTTCGGCTTTGACGAGTGCCTCGATTACCGCGAGGGGCACCTCGGTCGTCGGCTGCACGACGCGTGTCCCCAGGGCGTCAACCTCTACTTCGACAACGTCGGCGGCGAGATCCTCGATACCGTGCTCGCCAACTTGTCGATGAACGCGCGCGTCGTTCTCTGCGGCGCGATCTCTCAGTACAACGCGACGGACGATCGACGCGGCGTCGAGAACACGTCGATGCTGATCACGCGCCGCGCTCGAATGGAGGGATTCCTCATCCTCGACTACGCGCAGCGCTTCGCGGAGGCCCAGACGGAACTCGCGACCATGGTGCTCTCGGGCGCTTTGCAACACCAAGAGCACTTGGTTGAGGGGCTCGAACGGGCCCCAGAGGCGTTGAACCTTCTCTTCAGTGGGGGCAACCACGGTAAGACGCTGGTCGTCGTGGACGAGAGCGTGCAGATTGGCTGACGCGTCAATGGACGCAGCTACGCGCCGTACTTGGTACCACGTCACGGTGGCGCTGTTTCTCGTTGCGTTGGTCGCGGGATTCGCGCAGTTTGGCGCCGTCGCGTCGCTCGACGACGTCGCGCGACACTTCGGCCATCACACGTCGAGCCAATCGCTCCAGAGCGTCGTTGGACTTTCGGGGTCGGTACTGGGCATAGGTCTTGCGATACTGCGCTTCGCGTCACTGGGCGCGTTACCCTTGGCGTCCCTCGCCGATCGCTGGGGACGAACCAATGTCTTGCGTCGAGCACTGCTGGTAGGCCTCGTCATCACGGCGAGTGCGTCGCTGAGTCCGACGTACTGGATCTTCGTCCTGTGTTTCGCGCTCGCGCGACCGCTACTGTCCACGACGTCAGTCCTCGTCCAAGTGATCACCGTGGAGCTTTCGAGTACGAAGGGTCGTATCGACCGCCTGGTGATCATTTCGGCCGGCGCCGGCCTCGGCGCCGGAATGGCCGCGGTGCTGCACGGGCTCATCCGCGGCTCCGCCTCGTTTCGCTGGCTCTTCGCGTTGGCGATCCTGCCGATCTTCTTCGTGCGGCCGCTGCTTCGAGACATTCCCGAACCCACGCACCATCGCGGAGACGCCGCCTTCGCACGAATCGGAGCCGTGCCGCGCGGCGTTCGCGGACGCGTCGTCATCGTGGGGGTCATGGTCTTCATCGTCGGCGTCATCTCGGGCCCGGCCAGTGGCTTCACGTTCGTCTACGGCGAAGGGGTCCTCAAGATGAGTCCGAGCGTCGTGGCGAGCGTCGTGGCGCTGAGTGCGGTGACCGGTCTCGTCGGCCTGCTCTTAGGTCGTTATTTTTCGCGCACCCTGGGCCGACGATGGACGATCGTGCTCGGCGTGCTGGTGACCGCGGCGACGGCGTCGCTCGCGTACGGCGGAGGAAAGGCCGCCTTCATCATCGGCTACATGAGCGGCGTCGCCGCTGGCGGCATCCTGGCCCCGGCCATGGTCGCGTTGAGCACCGAACTGTTCTCCCACTCGTTTCGCGCGACCGCGGCGGGTTGGATCGGCGTCGCCGGCGTACTTGGTGCCATGACGGGACTCTTGATCTTCGGTCTCATTGGCGACAGCGTTCACGTGACGGGCGCGGGGTCGTTCCGTCTCCCCGCACTCTTCACGTTCTTGCCCTTGTTACCGTCGCTGTTCTTGTTGACGCGTCTGCCCGAAAGCTCGGCGATGGACCTCAGCTAACGGAGCTCGAGATCGGCGACGAGGGCCATATGGTCACTGCCACCGTCTCGCGTGAAGCTTCGCGTCGACTTCCAGGGCCCTCGACCGAGGATGTGGTCGATCTGCGAATGGGGACGCGGCGCCGGCCACGTGCGCCCGGTCGCGAGCGTACGCCATCCCGGCAACAGAAGTCGTAGCAAAGGGCGCCAACTGTTGAAGTCGCCGCCGATGAGGAGCGGCACCGTGGGGTCGAGCGTCTCGACGAAGTCACTGACGCGCTGGTACTGACGATGCGAACCGTGACTGAGATGGGCGCCGTGAATGGCGAGGACGTAGAACGACCGATTGTTCTCTTTCAGTCGCGCCACGACGAGTGCTCGTTGCACCCGCTCGCGGGGAAGTCGCCCGAGCGAGATCACTTGTACCTCTTCGATCTCCAAACGGGTGAGGAGTCCGAGGCCCCAGGTTCCCGGCTCCAGGTGTTGGAGTTGTGCTCGACTGGCGCGCTGGACCTTCGTCAGCGAGCGGTGACCGCTGAAGAAGAGGCCACGTTCGCCGAAGAAGTGCGCGAGGCGCGGTTGCCACGTCGCGCCGCCGACGCCCGACGTCACGCGTTCACCGTGCGCCAACGGCGCGAACGCACCATCGAGATGGAGCGAACTCTTCAGGTCCTCGTAGAAATCGTGTCCGTCATCGGCGCGCCAGAGTTCCGGGAGTATGAGGACGTCGGCGTCGAGTTCCTTGATGACCTCAAGAACTCGAGTTGGCCGACCCCAGCCGTCGACACCGGCGTGAAGGTTAAACGTCGCGACACGCACCGTCAAACACTACCCAGACGCGTCGCGTGGTGTGGCAGTCTCTAAAGGTGGAATCCGTGGACGTGACGTTCGGACATCGTCTGTGGTGGGTGGACGCGTTCATCGGTGATAACGAGCGCGGGAATCCCGCGGTCGTCGTGCTCTTGGAACATCCCCTCGCCGACGAAGAGCTCCAACGCGTTGCGTTCGAGTTGGGCGTGTCCGAGACGGCCTTCGTTCGACGCGTCGGCGACCAGTGGTCCCTTCGCTGGTTCACGCCCACCGTGGAAGTGGAGCTCTGTGGCCACGCCACGCTCGCGACGCTGCACGTTCTGCTGAACGAACTCGGCGCGCCCGGCGGTGAGTTCTACTTCGCCACGAGGTCCGGCGTGCTCTCGGGGCGGCGGCTGGGCGAAGGTCTCTTGGGTGTCGACCTGCCGCGGGGCTACCTCGAGCCACTGGATCCCTCGGTCTTGAACGACACCTTGGGCGTCGTCCACGAGCTCTACAGCGCCGGTCCCTCGAGCATGCTCGCGATCGTCGAGGATTACGACACCCTGTGTGGGCTGATCGTCGATCCGATGAGTCTCTTCTTGGTTCCGAGTTCCATCATCATCGCCGCCTGTTACGGCGGCCCTGACGTGGACGTCTCCATTCGTGTCTTCGCGCCGCGTCTCGGTCTCGCCGAAGACCCCGTCACGGGTAGCGCGATGTGCGCGGTCGCGCCCTGGTGGGTCGAGAAGGTCGGATCACCGACCGTCACGGTTCGCCAAGCGAGTTCGCGCGGGGGCGTGATGTACGCGCGGCTCTTCGAGAAGAACGTGGAAGTCGCGGGACTGGCACGCACCTTTCTCAGCGGTGAGATCCGTTAATGAGTGATGACGTGCTCGGTCCCGGACCGCGCACGCGCGTTCGACGACTACCGGCGAAGGCCCTCTACGACGAAGGGACCATCTTCGCGATCCTCGACGAGGCGCGACTGTGTCACGTCGCCGCGACGGTCCACGGGAAACCGCTCGCGCTGCCCACGTTGCACGCGCGCGAGGGACACACGATCTTCCTGCACGGCAGTCCCTCGAACGAGGTGTTGAAGTCGGTCGTTCGAGCGGGGGAGGCGTACGTCACGGTCACGCTCTACGACGGTCTTCGCCTCGCGAGGAGCGGTTTCGAGTCGTCCATCGCCTACCGTTCGGTCGCCGTGGTGGGCGAAGCTCGTGAACTCCTCGACACGACGGAGAAGCGAAGGGTGCTCGATCTGTTCGTGGATCGAGTCGTGGCGGGTCGATCGTCGGAGGTCCGTCCCTCGACCGATCAGGAGATCCGTCTCACCATGGTCGTCGCGGTGTCCATCGACGAGGCATCGGCCAAGGTTTCGAGCGGCCCCACCGACGACGACGAGGAGGACCAGGATCTACCGATCTGGTCCGGCACCGTCCCGGCGCGGGTGGTCTTCGACGACCCTGTGGCGGACTCGAATGGCGCGATGGCGAGCGGCGACGTCGCGTGGCCCGCGTCGGTGCGTCGACTCTTGGACGAGCAGTGACGAGCGAGAACCTGCGTCAGCAGATACAGAGGATCACCCCGGTCGATGACCGCGAAGAGCTCTCGATCGCGCTGACGCTCGATCGACTCACGTGGCCGGGGGACCCGTTCTCCGAGAGTGAGGACGACCATCACGTAACGGCGTCCTCCTTCGTCATCTCGTCACGCGGCGTCGTGTTGCATCGCCACCGGCGCCTCGGCATCTGGGTCCAACCGGGCGGACATATCGACCCTGGCGAAACGGCCGAGGAGGCGTGCCTGCGTGAGACGGTGGAAGAGACGGGTCTGGCCGTGCGCCACCTCGAGCCCGTCGTACTCTTCCACGTCGACGTGCACCCGGGACCGCGAGGGCATACGCACTACGACCTTCGCTACGTCCTCGTGGGCGAACCACTCGACCCCCGCCCGCCCGTCAACGAGAGCCCCGACGTCTTCTGGTTCGACTTCGACGCCGCCACTGAGCGCGCGGAGCCCTCGCTCGCCGCGGCGCTCGTGAAGTTGGCCGCGGCGAGTGTTGAATTCGGCGTGTCAGACTAACGACGTGAGTGATACCGACGCCCTCCGCGCGCTCATGGAGGCAGATCGCTGGATCGATCGGGTCAGCAGCCAGAAGACGCACCTTCCGGAGATCGGCGAACTCGCCACGTTGGAAGCGGAACTCCGCGGTCTCTTGAAGGACCTCCACGAAGCTGAGGCCGGTCTCGTGCCCGTGGCGAACGAGTTCGAGAAGGTCTCACGCGAGTCAGCGCGCCTGAAGAGCCGAGCGAGCGACCTCGACGCCACCTTGGCAACGTCCACGGCCAACGTGCGAGAGCTCACCGCGTTGCAAAGTGAGCTGACCCACGTTCGTGAACTGCTCGCCGCGAGTGAGGACCGTGAGCTCGAGTTGCTCCTCGAAGTGGAACCTCGCGAGGAGGCCATCGAGTCGATCAAACGGCGCGCCCAACCCGGCGTCGCTCGACGCAGTGAACTCATCGACGTCATCGCGCAACTTCAAGGCTCCCTCGACGACGAGCTGGTCTCGCTTCGCCGAGACCGCGACGAGCGCCACGCGGCCGTCGCGGAGGCGCTGCGCGCACGCTACGACGTCGCGATGACCCGAGCCGGAACGTCGGGGGCCGCGCAGGTCGTCGAGGGGCGATGCGACGGGTGTCGCATCGCGCTCGCGCCGTTGGACTTCGACCACTTCAGGTCCCAAGCACCCGACACGTTCATGGACTGTCCGGAGTGTGGGCGACTCTTGTTGCCGTGATCATCCTCATTCGTCACGGTCAAACCACGACCAACGCGCAGAGTCTCTTGGTCGGGCGCAGCGACCCCGAACTGACCGAGCTCGGACAGCGACAGGCGCTGGCGCTCGTGCCCTACTTGGCCGACGTGCGCGAAGTGTGGGTCTCGCCGCTCCTGCGAGCTCGTCAGACCGCGGCGCTGGCGCTCCCGGGCTTTGACGTGACGGTGAAAGAGTCCTTCGTCGAGGTCGACTACGGATACCTCGACGGTCAGCCACTCAGCGTGATGACGCCTGAGCATTGGCGCGCGTTCGAACACGACCACGACGCGGCCTTCGGCGGCGGTGAGTCCCTCGCGACCGTCGACGCCCGTGTCCACGCCGAACTCGACCTCCTCCTGGGCGACGAGACGAGCCTCTTACACGAGCAACATCGTCATCTGGCGATCGTGAGCCACGTCTCACCCATCAAATCCGCGGTCGTCTGGGCGCTCGGTGTCGCGGGCTCGACGACGTGGCGCACAAGACTCGACAACGGTTCGATCACGACGATCGGGCTTCGCGGGGGAACGCCGCAGCTGGTGCGCTTCAACGCCGTGCCGGCGCTGGGTTAGTCAGCGCAGGGCCACGCTCAGGGCCCAGAAGTTGAGGCCCGCGCCCACCAGGGTGCCCGCGTGAAAGAGCTCGTGGTAGCCAAAGACGCGCGGCGAAAGTTTTGGTGTCTTGAAGGCGTAGGCGAGGGCGCCCAACGTGTAGGCGAGCCCGCCGCCGACAACGAGGGAGAAGCACAGCGGCCCTCCGCCGCGGTAGATCTGGGGCATGACCGCGACGGCGGCCCAGCCGACCACGAGGTACGGCAGCGTGTTCGCCCACTTGGGCGTGTCGAGGGCGAGTTGGCGGATGGCGATGCCCACGACGGCACCGCCCGCCACCACGAGCAGCAGGACCAGGCGGATCGCTCCGTGCATCGTGAGGCCGGCGAGGGCCAGGTAGCTCCCGGCGATGGCGAGGAAGATGGCGGAGTGGTCGGCCCGTTTGAGGAGCCTGCGGCGCGCGGGCGACCAGAGGATGCGATGGAAGAGTGCGCTCGTCACCAGCATGCATTCGACGCCGACCAGGTAACAGAGGACCCAGCCGACTTGAACCCAGGTCTTCGCTTGGACCAGCAGGATGGGCGAGCAGGCGGCGAGGGCGACGGCGCCCGCGACGTGGAGCCAACCGCGAAAGAGCGGTCGCACGAGAGCACTTGGTGACTCGCCGGAAACGGTGTCGGGCACGACCCAACCCTACGGGTGGCTCGACTGGGCCCTAGAGACAACGGAGCCCGTCTGTTCTGAAACAGAACAGACGGGCGCTCGATGTTTGGCCCCCCCAGCCAATAGCCAAGAAATTAGTTCGTTCTCAGGTACTACTGTGAGCGCCGAGGCCTTAAAACACGGTCTCGTGAGGAATTTCACATGAAGGAGTCGCGATGGAACGTCGAACGTTAGGTCAGGGACTGGAAGTTTCCGCCGAAGGACTCGGTTGCATGGGCATGAGTGAGTTCTACGGCAAGGGCGACGACACGGAGTCACTCGCCACTATCCACGAAGCGCTCGAGCGTGGCGTGAATTTCTTGGACACGGCCGATATGTACGGTCCGTTCACCAACGAGCGTCTCGTCGGGCGTGCCATCAAGGATCGTCGTGACGAAGTCGTGCTCGCGACGAAGTTCGGGAATCAACGCAACGAGGACGGTTCGTTCCTCGGCATCAACGGCACACCCGAGTACGTCCTGTCGGCGTGTGACGCGTCACTCGAACGACTGGGCGTCGAGGTCATCGACCTCTACTACCAACACCGTGTCGATCGCAGCGTGCCGATCGAGGAGACCTGGGGAGCGATGAAGTCGCTCGTCGAAGCGGGCAAGGTCCGTCACCTCGGCATCTCGGAGGCGTCGTCGGCGACGATCGAACGCGCGCACGCGGTGCACCCCGTGACCGCGCTGCAGAGTGAGTACTCCCTGTGGTCGCGCGACCCGGAAGACGGGGTGCTCGCGACCTGTCGGCGTCTGGGCGTGGGGTTCGTCGCGTACAGCCCGCTCGGCCGTGGCTTCTTGACCAACGAGGCCGCCACGGAGAAGAGCGGTGAGGGCGACTTTCGCAGCCACAACCCACGATTCTCGGGTGACGCCCTCGAGGCGAACCTCAGTCTCGTGAAGAACCTTGAGGCCATCGCGAGGTCGAAGAACGTGACCGTCGCCCAACTGGCGTTGGCCTGGGTGCTGTCGCGGGGCAGTGACGTGGTCCCCATACCGGGCACGAAGCGCCGCCGCTGGCTGCACGAGAACATCGCCGCCACCGACATCACGCTGAGTGAGGCCGACGTCGAGGCGCTCGAGGCCGCGGTACCGCGCAACGCGGTCGTCGGCGAGCGCTACCACGCGGCTGGCATGAAGAACCTCAACGGTTGACCCACGAGAGTTGCGCGTCGCGCAACTCGAGCACCTTGTCGCACCAACGAACGACGTCCTCGTCGTGCGTCGCGATGATGACGGTGGCCTTCGTCGAGCCGAGAAGGTTCAACACGTCGCGGGTCTCTTCGCGTCCGAGACCCGCCGTGAGCTCGTCCAGCACGTAGACGTCGGGGCTGGTCACGAGTGCGCGCGCCACGGCGACGCGCACGCGCTCGCCGCGCGAGAGCTCCTCGAATCGCGTCGTGCGCTCCGTGACGAGACCGAGCGCGGCGAGGTCGCGCTCGGGGTCTCGCACGCCGGAGCGTCCGAGCGTGACGACGTCGAGCGCGAATCCTCGCGTGAGTCCTGGCTCGCTCGGGACGTAGGTGAGGTGCTCGCGAAGTGCCGCGTCGCTCAGTTCGTCGAGGCGCACGTCGCCGACACTGATCGAGCCGGTCTTCACCGGGTCGAGAGCGGCCAACGCGCGAAGGAGCGTTGATTTGCCCACACCGGAGTCGCCGACGACAGCGACGCGCGTCCCTGGTTCAACGCTCAGCGTGGCGTTTCGTACGAGCACTCGATCGTCTTCAACGAGAGTCACGTCGTTCAACGAGACCGTGACGTCGCAGGGCCAGGGGAGTGTGCCGGAGGTCGCGTCACCATTGAGCGCTTCGAGTCGCTCACCACCGCCACTCACGTCGACCGCAGCCTGCAACGACGATCGAACGGTGACGAGCGCCTCGAAGGTGGCGAGCGCCACCGCCGCGGCGACGACGAGCCAGACGCTGGACGTGCGCGGGTGTGTCGTGACGGCGACCAAGGCGAAAAGCCCTCCCAAGACGACGAGGGCGTTCGACGTGCGACGTCGCCGGCGAAGGGCGCGTTCGGCTCTCTCCACGCGCGCGACGGCGACGTTCGATCGAGCGGTCGCGAACCCGTCACGACCGAGCAGCGCAAGTTCGGGCGTCGCCGCGCCTAATTCGACGAGTTGTGCGCGGTACTCACCTCGAGCAGCGCGAAGCTCGCGGTCCTTGGTGAGTTCCCCCCTGGCGCACAAGGCGAGCCCCACGACGGCACAGAGCTGAATGGCAACGAGGATCGAGGAGAGGGCCCACCACTGTCCGCGTGGGGCCAAGAGGGCGACCACCACGTCACCGGTCACCATCACGGCCACCGTGTCGACAAAGGGCACGACGAAGCGAAGCCACAGGTCTTGGAGTTCGTCGGTGTCGTTAAGAGCCCGTTCGAGGAGATCGCCCGACGCGTAGCGACGCCACTGTGAGAAGTCGAGTCGGCCAACCGCCTCGACGAGCCAACGTCGCCAGTGCGTGACGGCGGCGTAGCCCAGGCGGTGCGCGGCGAGACGCTCGCGAAAACGAAGTGGCGATCGGAGGAAGGCGAAGAGTTCAATAACGACGAGAACGACCGCCACCGCGCGAAGTCCTGGTCTCGTGGCACTCTCGACCAACAGCGCGAGGGCACCAACGATGAGCGCCACGTTGGTCGCGCTGGCGACGTATCCCGCGATCAAGGCGCGCACCAGCGCCGCGCGTGGCGGCTGCGCGCGTCGGAGCCACCGGCGAAGTCGTGTCACGTCGCCGTTCACGCTCGCAACTCGAGACGTTGCGTCGTGTCGCCGAGCAGCGGCGTGTCCACGGTGGCTTCGATGATGGCGAGCTCGGGCAGTGCGGTCAGCGCTTCGCGTACGGCGTCACGCGCGTCAACGTCGAGCACGCCCGCCACGTCGTCGAGCACGACCAGCGAGACGTCGCCGAGCAGCGCGCGCGCTAGTACGAGTCTCACGCGCTCGCCGGAACTAAGACCCCGTCCATCGCTGAGGAGCTCCACGTCGAGATCGGCGAAGCGTTCGCCCACGAGTCCGAGCGAAGTAAGACGTTCGGTGACGTCGTCGTCGGGGAGATCGACACCCAACGTCAGGTTGTCACGGAGAGAGCCCGAGAGGAGCGTGGTCTCGACGCTCACGTAGCCGATCGGAACGTTGGCGAGGGTGGACGTTCCCGCGACGGGTCGACGCCAACCGAGCAGTGTGTGCAGCAGCGTTGTCTTGCCCACACCCGACGGACCGGTGATCACGACACGAGCACCGCGTCGCACGACGAGGTCGATGACGCCGGCGTTCGCCGCGGTGACGAGACCCGCCGACGTGAGGAACTCTTGACTCGACGTCGTCACGGTGGACGTGCTCGACGCGGTGAGTGTCGCGAGCGCGCGCTGAGCGTCGTCGCGGCGATGGAACTCAACGCCGAAGCGACGTACCTGGACGAAGAGTTCGCTCGTTACGAGGACGGCCACCAGTGCGCGCACCAGGCTGATCCGGCCGTCGAGCAGTCCGAAGCCGACGACCATCGCGACGAGGCCGACGCTCACGCCACTCAAGAACTCGGTGACCAGTGATGACTCGAGGGCGACACGGATAGCCCGAAGGGCCAGCGTGTGTTCGCTGTCCGAGATGGCGGCGATCTCGTTGGCGCCGTAGCCGACCGCGCCGAGGGCTCGCAGTTCGGTGGCGTGCTGGAGCACCTCGAGTTGACGAGCTTCGAGTAACGCTCGTCGCTCCTGGTACTGAGCGGCCATGGCCTCGCTGCGTCGGCCCGCTCGCTGATAGAAAGGCGCGGCCGCGCCGAGGAGGACGATCGTGATCGCCAATGGCAACCATCCGGCGGCCTCGAAGATAACGACGAGACCGAGAAGTGACGTGCCGGCGCTCACCTTCAGTCTCTCCAGCGCTGGTGAGGTGGAGGCCTGGTCGACGGCGAGGGCAAGGTCGCCTCGCCCTCGTTCGCCCTCTCGACGCGGCACGGTGAAGTGTTGGACGAGGAACACTCGCCACGTGGAACGAAGTCGCGCGGCGGCGGTGTCGCCCCACTCATCGAGCCCGGCCACGAGAGTCCATCGAAGGGCGACAACGCCGACGAGGAGCCAGACACCCACAACGGCGTCGTCGTGAGCGAGATCGTTGATCGCCACGGCGCTCAGAAGGGCGAGCGCGAAGACGACGAGCGTGGCGAGAACGCCGAAAACGCGCGCGCTACGCAGATACGTGACACTCGTTGGCGGTACAGACGATGTGAGGGCCACCGTTCAATGCTAATGAAACCCCTGTTCGCTACAGGAGGTCGTCGCGGTGGGCGAGGAAGCGTGCCGGCCCGTTCAGCCAGTCCCTCAGGGCCTTTGTCGCGCGACAGTCGTCCTCGTTGTACTCGAGGAGTCGCGTTCGAAAGGCGACGGCCTCGTCGGAGTCTGGAGCTGTCGCCTTCTCGTACCAGTGGATGGAGGCTTCGCCGCTTGGGTTGGGGTCTCGCCACGTGAAGCCCGCTCCGACCGCGAGCAGCTTCAACCCCAGCGGACCCTCAGTCTGTATCTGGCGCTTGGCGACGTCGTGAAGGTCGATCCACTGGGCGGGGACGCTGCGGCGAAAGGCGAGGAGGTCCTCCGAGGTCGGCCCGCCGTCGAGGGGTGGAGTGACGGCTCGGTTCATCGCGCCGTCTTCGGCTTGCGCCCAGAAGCAGTACGCCGCGAACGTACGCCCCTGGTCTCGACAGGCGTCGCGCACAGCCTCGAGCCACGTCCAGAACTCCTTGAAGTTGAGGGCCTCGGCCTCGCGGGTGAGGGGTCCCCACTCGACGAAGGCACGATAGCCACTCGACACGCCCGACGTTGGTTGATTGAGCGTGACGTGCGCACCCCACAGGTACGTCGCGTCCTCGTAGCTCTCCATGTCCACGTCGACCTCGACGTCCGCCGTCACGCAACCCATACGGTCGGCGTCGATCACGCGAAGGGACGAGCCACGCTCGTGCGCGCGCGCCCGGTAGATCAGATCGTCGAGCTTATCGATGGTGCGGCCCAAGAGCTCTTCGGTCGCGTGGGGTTCGAGCGGATTGATCACCTTGTTGCGTGTTCGTCGCGCGAGGTCGGGGTTCAGCCGGGCGAGACGCGCGCGCGTGTCGACACCCTGCTCTCGAAGGAGCAGCTGTTGATCGAACGACGTAAAGCGTACGAGCGACACGTCGTCGCGCTCTTCGAGCTGCTCTTCGCAGTGCTCACTGTAAGGACACTCGGGACAGTCACGGTGCCAGTAGGGCGCCGTCGGAAACGGACCCTTCGACTGCACCCACTCGTCGTGCGCCGCGAGGACGCTCAGGCGCTCGTTGTAGAGGTGGTCGTACGCCGTCAGGTTGAAACGCGGGTAGTTCGCGCCGTCGAGTTCGAGCCACCACAGCCGACGCTGGCGGTCAACGACGCCCGCGCGCGCGCTGGGATCGGCGTGCCCGAGCGCGGCGAGGACACGAGTGGCCTGCGCGAGGGAGAGCCCGCTGCGGGTCATGGGGAGCGCACCGCGCGTCCCCACGCCGTCGTGATAGGTCGCCTCGCTGGGCCGAAGCTGTTCGAGCGTGCCCTCGAGCGTTCGTCGGGTGCTGGCGACCTCGACGACCTCGTGGTTCTTGATCAACAACGGCGCGTACGTGAAGCGTTCGTCCACTCGCCCCACCCGAACGAGGGCGTGCACCGAAGCGCTTCGTCGCCCGACCTCGTCGTTCGCCAGACGCGGGACCAGGATGAGTTCGCAGCCCGCGGCCAGCAACGCCGCCGTCTCACTCTGGCTCGAGGGTGTCGTCGCCTCGGGGTGGAGATGGCGAATCAGTTCGAGCGTCGAGTGGCGATGGTCGCGAGCGCTACGGCGTCGGCGCTCCATCTCCGGCGAGACGGGTGGGGCAATGAAGTCGAAGGGGGCACCGCGACTGAGGGCGACACGGTGCACGCACGCGAGTATCTCGTCACTTCGTAGGTACTCCGCCACGAACGAATCCTACGAGGCGGTCGGCTTCTCATTACGCCAGCTGCTCCACAGCGCGGCGTACTCACCGTTCAACGCCACGAGTTCGTCATGGGTGCCGAGCTCGGCGACGACACCGTCGATCACGACGCACACGCGGTCGGCGTCGTGCGCCGTGTGCAGACGGTGCGCGATGGCGATCACCGTACGACCGTGCAGCACCGCGCTGAGTGAGCGTTCGAGGTGGCGCGCGGCCCTCGGGTCGAGAAGCGCCGTCGCCTCGTCGAGCACCAGCGTATGAGGATTGCTCAGGACCAGGCGAGCGAGCGCCAACTGCTGGGCTTGGGCCGGCGTGATCTGATAGCCCGTCGTGCCGAGTTCGGTGTCGAGACCTTGGGGGAGGAGTCGGACCCACTCGAGCGCGTCGACGGCGTCGAGGGCGTCTTCGATCTCTTTCACGCTCGCTTCCGGGTGGGCCAGCGCCAAGTTGTCGTGCACGGAGCCGATGAAGATGTGGTGCTCTTGCGTCACGAGGGCGACGTGTTGGCGCAGTGTGGCGAGTGGCATCTGGGCCAGTTCCACGTCGCCGACGCGCACCGACCCGCTTCGCGGGGCGTCGATTCCGGCGAGGAGTCGTCCGATGGTGGACTTACCGGCACCCGAGGGACCGACGATGGCGAGCCGCTCGCCCGGCTGAACGGTCAGCGTGACGCCGTTCAAGACGTCGTGGCCCTGACGGTACGCGTAGCGCACGTCCTTCATCGTGATCGTTTCGTTGCTGGGCTCGGGCCCACTTCTCGGCCGGTCGTCTTTCACGACGGACACGCCCACCAGACGAGCGAGAGCGGTCTGGCCGATCTGGAGCTCGTCGAGCCACGAGACGATGCGGTCGAGAGGATCGTTGATCTGCACGACGTAGAGGGTCACGGTCGTCGCCGCGCCGAGCGCGAGGTGGCCGTTGATGACGAGCCAGCCGCTCCAGGCCAACGTGGCGGCGACCGCGACCGCGAATGCACCTTCCACGGTGGGGAACCACACCATGCGCAGCAAGAGGGTGTACATCTCGGAGTAGAAGGACTCACGCACGGTGTCCTCTATCCGCGTCGACTGGCGCTGACCTAACTGGTGCGCGTCAACGGTGCGAGCGCCTTCGGCCGTTTCGGCGACGGAACCGGACATCGTTGCGTAACTGATGCGCTCGCGTCGATAGCCGGGCGTGGCGTAGCGCAGGTAGTGACGGGTCGAGAAGAACAGGATGGGAAGCGACACCAGACTCGCGAGGGTCGCCAGGGGGCTCACGAGCAGCATCGCGATCAACGTGAGCACGGCTTGGAGTATGGCGACGAGCCACTCGGGCACTGCGAAGCGCACGGTTCGAGAGAGCGACTCCATGTCGTTGGTCGTGCGACTCAACAGGTCGCCCGTACCGGCGCGCTCGACCTCGATGAGGGGAAGGGCCAACACGCTCTCGAGGAACTCCTCACGGAGTTGGGCGAACACCGTCTCGCCGAGCACGTAGCTTCGACGGCGTGCGAAGAACGTGAGCACGGCGTAGGCGAGGGACGACACGAACAACGTGCCGACGTAGAGGGTGATCTTGGACGCGGTGAGTTCGCGCGCCGAGGCGAAATCCGTTATCTGGCCAATGGCCCACGCGGGGATGAGCGCCATGACGGCGGCGAGCGCGTAGAGCGAGAGCATGCGCGCCAAGGGACGCCGGTGCTGGCGCATGAGCACCTTGGCGTAAGCGAGGACGACCGGAGAGTTGGCGACGGGGAGTTGCACTAGACCTCCTCTCGCAGCACGATCTGGCGGTACGTCGCCGATCGCTCCACGAGCTCGCGGTGCGTGCCGTGCTCGGTCACTTGCCCGTCGAGCACGACGTACACGACGTCCATCCTCTCGAGTAGCAGCGGGCTCGACGTGGCCACGAGCGTCGTGTGATCGCCTCGAACCTCGCGTAGTCGTGCGGCGATGCGACCCTCGGTGTGGGTGTCGACTGCTGACGTCGGGTCGACGAGAATGAGCACCTCGGCGTTGGTGAGGATGGCGCGAGCGAGGCTGAGGCGCTGGCGCTGTCCGCCGGAGAAGCCTCGGCCACGCTCCTCGACGGTCGTGGAGAGTCCGTCCTCGAGCGCGTCGAGGACGTCAAGGGAACTCGTCGCCTGCAGTACGTGCAGGATCCGCTCGTCGTCAACGAGGCCGTGGGGCATGAGTTCGTAGCGAAGCTCACCGGAAAAGAGGCGTGGTTCGATCTCACTGACGATGACGTGTGAGCGCACGTCGGCGAGGGCGTACGAGGAGATGGCGACACCGTTGACGAGGACGTCGTCCGTGTCGGGCGCGAAACGACCCAGTCGATCGACGATCACCGCCGCGTGGTCGGGCGTGTCGGTGACGAGGGCGGCGAGTTGTCCACCCTCGACGACGACACCACTGCGCAAGTCCTCGAGACGCAACATCGTCTCGGGCCACGGCACTGGATTCTCGGGATCGGTCACCGTCGGCACGATCCTCAAGATTCGAAGCACCTTGCTGGCGCCTACGTAGGCCCTCGTCGACATGATCACGTAGTCGATCGCGGTGCGCAGGGGCGTCGTGAGGAACGACGCGTACCCGAAGAAGGCCACGAGCTGGCCGGGTTGTAGCGAGCCGTTCATGACGTCGCGCGCGCCGAGGAACGTCACCGCGCCCGTGAGGATGGCTGGCAGCAACACTTGACCCGACTCCAGCCCCGCCTGGGGCGTGGCGATCCGCGTGCCCGCGACGCGCACCTTTTGGCTCTGATTGCGGTAGTTGCGCAAGAACACGTCTTCGCCGCCCACGCCGCGAAGGATGCGAAGTCCCGCGACGGTGTCCGACCCCAGGGCCGCGAGGCGTCCCGCCGCTTCGCGCTGCGCGGCCTGCGTCGCGTGCAGCGGCCGCATGAGGGGCACCGTCAAGGAGCCGAGGATCGGCACACCGAGCAACACGATGAGACCGAGTTGCACGGACGTCGAGAGCAAGATGAAGGAGACGACGATCCAGGCCACGATCGCACCAGAGAATCGAGCGAAGCTGTCGTAGGCACCGCCGACGCGCATCGCGTCGGCCGCAACCGTGTTGACGACGTCGCCGGCGGGGATCTCGTCCGTGAGGGCGGGGCCGGTGGTGGCGATGTGGCGCCCTATGAGTTGAATGGTGCGGTACGAGGCGCTCATCCAATTGGTGACGGCGAGCTGGTGGCGTAGCGCGCCACATCCCGCTTGGAACAGTCCGAGCGCGACGACGACCGCCACCCACTTGAACAGTTCGGCGTCACTGTGTCGTTGGATGCCGTGGTCGATGGCGGCGCCGACCGCGGCCCAGACGAGAGCCTGTGAGACCATCCATCCGATGCCGAAGAGGGCGTTCAGGGACAGGAGCCACTTCTGGTGTCGCGCGAGCCACGCCAAGTAGCGAAGTGGTGAACCGGTGTCGGGCGTGCCCGGATCGCCCACGGGCAGTTCGCGGTAGGGCAGGTGCAGCACGGTTCATCCTTTCGAGTAGTTGGTTCATCGGACAGAGGGATGGTGAGTCGACCTGTAAGCGGGGTTCTGTCCACCTTCGTAACGAAGGATGGGCGGCCATCCATCTCAGCGATCTACCTCGGGAGTGCCTCTTTTACAAGGCGTGCGGGCTGCCTCCCATGTTTGATCTTGCTCCGGGTGGGGTTTACCGAGCCACCTTGATTACCCAAGATGCTGGTGCGCTCTTACCGCACCGTTTCACCCTTACCTGTACCTGGTTGCCCAGGCCATCGGCGGTCTGTTCTCTGTGGCACTGTCCTGCACGTCACCGCGACTCACGTTTCGTGAGCACCCTGCCCTTTGGAGCCCCGACTTTCCTCACCGCTTGTTGCCAAGCAGCGCGGCCACCCAGTCGACTCACCATCCTCTTTAAGTCTGTCACAACTTTTGAAGTGCATCAAGCCTTGATGACATGT
>DASZIH010000065.1:0-14070 GCA_035949355.1 Acidimicrobiales bacterium | reverse complement strand
CCACTTGACGGTTCCTGCAGCCACTGTGGGCCTCCTTGATTACTTTTACTTCCGGAACTCCGGTTTTGGGAGGGAACCACAACGGCAACCTCAGGGTTAACGCTACTTGGTCAGGGCCTTAGAGAACAAGAGGATTTATAGCCGACGTATAAGTGTGCCCGAAGCCCCGTCTTCAACGATCCAGCCTCTTTCGACCAGTGCGTCACGCAATCGGTCAGCTTCGGCCCAATTCTTGGCCAATCGGGCCGCGTCGCGCTCGAGAACGAGGGTCTGGGTGACCTCGTCGGCCACGTGGCTGCCCGCGAGGAGCGAGAGACCGAGCGCGCCGAAGAGCGCGCCGACCGACTGGGCGAGGCGGTGGGCGGACGCCTCGTGGCCCTCGTCGGCGAGCGCGTTGGCGACACTCACGGCGTCGAAGAGCTCGGCGACGGCGAGGGGCGTGTTGAGGTCGTCGTTCATGGCGGTCACGACGCGATCGAAGAGCTCGCGTGACTCGTCCTCCCACGCGTGCGACGCGGCCAGCTCGAAGTCCTCGCCGCCGCGAACGGGCAGCTCGAACCGACGGGCCAGCGCGTCCAGTCGAGAGAGCGCGCGTTCGGCGTCGGCGATCGTCGTTGGTTTCACGTCGATCGGCGAGCGGTAGTGCGAGCGCAGCACGAGGAGCCGATAGGCCCGAGGGTCGGTCGTCGCCAGCAAATCGGTCAACGACGTGAAGTTGCCGAGCGATTTGCTCATCTTCTCGTCGCCCACCATCACCCACCCGTTATGGCTCCAGTGGCGCGCGAAGCCCTTGTGCGCGGCTTCGGCCTGGGCTCGTTCGTTCTCGTGATGGGGGAATTTGAGGTCGAGTCCGCCGCAGTGAAGGTCGAAGTCCTCACCGAGGAGGTCGAGCGCCATGACCACGCACTCCGTGTGCCAGCCGGGTCGACCGGCGCCGAAGGGCGCGGGCCAGCTCGGCTCGTCGGGCTTGGCGTTCTTCCACAGGGCGAAGTCGAGGGGCGAGCGTTTCTCATCGTTGGCCTCAATCCGCGCGCCCGCTCGAAGACTTTCTAGGGGCTGACCAGCCAGAAGACCGTAGTCGGGCACTGACGTCACGTCGAAGTAGACGCCGTCACTCGTCGCGTAGGCGACGTCGCGTTCGAGGAACGACGCGATCAGCTCGACCATGTCCTCGACGTAGTGGGTGGCGTGCGGCGCGTCGTCGGGTCGCGCCACGCCAAGGCGGTCCATCGCGTCCCACCACTTCGCTTCGTACTGGGCGACGACGTCCGCTTCGCTTCGCGCCTCACGACTCGCGCGCGCGATGATCTTGTCGTCGACGTCCGTGATGTTGCTGACGTAGTGCACGCTGAGGCCCTGGAAGGTGAACCAGCGCCTCGCCACGTCCCAGACCAAGGTGAACCGGCCGTGACCGAGATGAGGGAGATTGTCGACGGTGGGGCCACAGACGTACATCGACACACGCCCGGGAGAACGCAGGCTGAGGTCGCGAACCTCGCCACGGGCCGTGTCATAGAGGCGAATCACTGTTCTAAACTACGCCAACCATGCCTGACGCTTCTACGCCCTTCGTCCGCGCCGTACCGGAAAAACCCACCGTCGACGGCCTCGAGGACACGTGGCTCGACCGCTGGGAGGCGGAGTCGACCTACCGATTTGACCGCGAGGCGACCCGCGAGACGGTCTTCAGCATCGATACCCCTCCCCCTACGGTTTCGGGCGAACTGCACATCGGCCACGTCTTCAGCTACACCCAGGGCGACGTCGTGGCGAGGTTCTGGCGAATGCGGGGCAAGGACGTCTTCTACCCCATGGGCTGGGACGACAACGGGCTGCCCACCGAGCGCCGCGTGGAGAACTACTACGGGGTGCGCTGCGACCCGACCCTGCCCTACGACCCCCATTTCGTGACGCCCGAGAAGGCAGCCGACAAGAAGGTCTCCATTTCCCGGCGGAACTTCGTCGAACTCTGCCATCTCCTAACGGCCGTCGACGAGGAGGCGTTCAAGCGCCTCTGGCGTTACCTCGGCATCAGCGTCGACTGGACCCTCGAGTACACGACGATCTCGCCCGAGGCCCAGGCCATCTCCCAGCGAAGCTTCCTCGAGATGCTGGCGCGCGGCGAGGTCTACTCGAGCGTCGCGCCCACCCTCTGGGACATCGACTTTCGAACGGCCGTCTCCCAGGCCGAACTCGAGGACCGCGAACGGCCCGGCACCTATCACCGGGTGTCCTTCCAGCGCGCCGACGACGAAGGACCGATCGACATCGAGACGACTCGTCCCGAGATGCTCGCGAGTTGCGTCGCCCTGGTCGCGCATCCCGACGACGAGCGCTTCAAGGGACTCTTCAACACCAACGTGGTGACGCCGCTCTTCAAGGTCGAAGTGCCCATCCTCGCGCACGAACTCGCGGACCCCGAAAAGGGATCGGGTATCGCGATGATCTGCACGTTTGGCGACACCACCGACGTCACGTGGTGGCGCGAGCTGAGCCTGCCGACGCGCGCCCTGATCGGGCGTGACGGGCGGTTCCTCCCCGCGACCTTCGGCTCAGAGGACTTCCCGTCACGAGAGCCCGACGCCGCGAACGCCGTCTACGCGGAGATCGAGGGGCGGACCGTCAACCAGGCGCGCGCCACCATCGTCGACGCGCTTCGCGCCTCGGGCGACCTCGTCGGTGAGCTTCGCGAGATCACCCACCCCGTCAAGTTCTACGAGCGCGGCGAACGGCCCCTCGAGATCGTCACGTCACGCCAGTGGTTCGTGCGAACCCTCGAGAACCGTGACGCGCTCCTTCGCCGCGGTGAAGAGCTCCACTGGTACCCGGACTTCATGAAGCACCGGTATCGCTCGTGGGTCGAGGGACTCAACGTCGACTGGAACATCTCGCGCCAACGATTCTTCGGCGTGCCCTTTCCCGCGTGGTACCCGATCGACGAGAACGGCGAGATCGACTTCGACGCCCCGATCGTGGCCGCCCTCGACCGGTTGCCCGTGGACCCATCGAGCGACGTGCCCGACGGATTCGACGGGTCCCAGCGCAACCAGCCGCTCGGCTTCGCGGGCGACCCTGACGTCATGGACACGTGGGCCACGAGCTCGCTCTCGCCCGAGATCGCCGGCCATTGGGGTACGGCGCTCTTCGAGCGCGTCTATCCCATGGACCTGCGTCTCCAGGCCCACGAGATCATCCGTACGTGGCTGTTCTCGACGGTCGTGCGAAGCCATCTCCAGCACAACAGCCTGCCGTTTTCCAACGCGTTGATCTCGGGCTGGGTGCTCGATCCCAACCGCAAGAAGATGAGCAAGTCCGTCGGTAACGTCGTCACGCCGATGCCGCTCCTCGAACAGCACGGCGCCGACGCGCTTCGCTACTGGGCTGCCTCGGGTCGCCCCGGCACCGACACTGCGATCGACGAGGCGCAGATGAAGATCGGACGACGACTCTCGATCAAGATCCTCAACGCGTCGAAGTTCGTCCTAGGGCGACTCGAGGACACGACGGCGTTCAGCCCGAGTGACGTCACGGCGCCGCTCGATCGCGACCTGTTGGCACTGCTCGGTGAACTGATTCGTGAGACGACGACGTCCTTCGAGCACTACGACTACGCCCGAGTGCTCGAGCGCACCGAGTCCTTCTTCTGGTCCTTCTGCGACGATTACCTGGAACTCGTGAAGATCCGCGCGTACGGTGAAGGCGACGTCGGCGACACGACGTCGGCGCGCGCCACGTTGACGATCGCGCTCTCCGTGCTGCAACGTCTCTTCGCCCCGATCCTGCCCTTCGTCAGCGAAGAGGTCTGGCGCTGGTGGCACGACGACTCGGTGCACCTCGCGGCGTGGCCCAGAGTCGACGAGCTCGGGACGCTCTCGGTGGACCCCGGATCGATCTACCGA
Organism: Acidimicrobiales bacterium; assembly: GCA_035949355.1. GTDB lineage: Bacteria > Actinomycetota > Acidimicrobiia > Acidimicrobiales > RAAP-2 > RAAP-2. The sequence continues at coordinate 10,171 of DASZIH010000065.1, read as the reverse complement.
CCCGTGTGCGACGCGCTCGAAGCCATTCGCCGTGAGAAGAGCACCGCCAAGGTCTCGCAACGCGCGGAGGTCGCGCGCTTCGTCGTCAACGCTCCCGAGGAGGTCGCCGCGGCGTTGCGCGCAAGTGCGAACGACCTCGTCGCCGCCGGCAACGTGCGCGAGATGATCGTGAACGACGCGAACGACGTGAGCTTCGAGATCACCCTCGCCGCGAGTTAGGCGAGCGCCACGTCCGACGTGGCGTCGCGAACGATGACCGCGTCCTCGTTGACTTCGTAGAAGGCGAACTGGTCCCACGCACGCGTGAGCGACCGGACGTCCTCTCGTGAGAGATCGCGCAGTGCCACGCCCGCTTCCTCGGGCCAGCGACCCTGAGGGTCCTGACCGATGGTCTCGTGGAAGCCCACGCCGCGACCGCGCAGAAACGCACGCAGCGCAACACGACGGGCTTCGTTCTCTTCGTCACTCAACACCCGCGAGTACGGGTTGTCAGAGGTGACGACGAAGAAGGGTCCGAGGACCGACACCGCCTCCAACGCGTCGAGCCACGTGGTGTCGTCGACACGAACGACGAGACGCGTCGGCGGTACTTGGTAGTTCGCGACCAGTTGAGGCGTGAGCGTCGGACGCGCCGTCACGACCGACGCCGCGAAGGCAACGGCCGCACGCGTCGTCGCTGAGGTGCGCGGACTCGCCGTCACGTCGAAGGCGTGTTGGGTGAAGGGGAGTTCGACGTAGTAGAGAGGCGAAAAGGCGACACTCCGGTACTTCTCGACGAAGGCGCGCGCGACGTTGACCTCGACCAGCGTGTCGTTCACGCCTTGGACGACGAAGAACGGGGGCGAATCGGGTTTGATGAGTTCGTAGGGCGAGAGTGAAAGGTAGAGATCCTCGTTCCCCTCGTAGGGCAGTTGCACCACGTGACGCTCTAACAACAGGCGAATACCACGTCCCAGGCCCCGCCAGTGCGCCTCGTCGCCCGTCATCTCGAGCACGCCGTAGAACGAGAGCGCGCCGCGAACCGACCAGTCCGTGACGTCGGCCATCTCCGGTGGTCGCCACGTCGGATCGTTCGTGCTCAGCGAGAGGAGCGACGCCAAGTGACCGCCCGCCGATCCCCCGGCGACGACGACGCGGTCCGGGTCGCCCCCGTAGGTCGCGACGTTCTTCTTGATCCAGCCGAGCGCGCGCGTGGCGTCCTCGATCTGCGCGGGCCAGGGGAACTTCGGCGCGAGGCGGTAGTTACTCGCGACGACGATCCACCCGCGGCGGACGAACTCGTGCAGCATGGGCCGACCCTGTTCGCGTTTGTCCCCGAAGGTCCACGCGCCGCCGTGCAGGTAGTAGATGACGGGGGCGTCCGAAGGTGTCGTCGAGAGTCGCCAGACGTCGAGGCGGTGGCGGTCGAGGGGTCCGTAGACAACGTTGCGATGGAGCTGCATATCGCGCGGATGAAAGGGGATCAGCAGCGCCGTACGCCACCAACGGCCAAAGACGTCGTCGTTCGCGCGCGGGATCTCGAGTGGCCGATCGGGCGCCGTCTCCATTGCCCGCCGCACCGTCACGCGTGAGCGAAAGAGGATGAGCAAGAGCGCGACGTTCTCCACGACCGCGACGCACGCGAGCACGATGACGAGCGCACCGAGCCAGGAGGTCCTCGGCCATCCCCACCACCACAACAGCGCGATCAACAGTCCTTGGACGACGACGCCCTGGCCCGCCAGCTCGCCGGCAGCCCAGCCCACGGGGTAGGCGAAGGCCGCGAAGAGACCCTTACGCCCCGGTCGAAGCGCCGTGGCCGCCGACAGGACCAAGAAGGCGCTGGCGAGCGCGACGAAGTAGGCCATCCCCTTATTCTGCTTGCTCTTCGTGACATCGTGTCGTCCTATGCCCGACACCGTGGCAACCTGGCCCGCTTCGCTCGAGAAACTACGAGGAACGCTCGGCCTATGGACACTCACACTCGACGCGCTCGCCCCAGGAGCGAGTGCCGAGATGGCCGCCGAGATCGAGTCCCTCGGCTACGGGGCGCTCTGGATCCCCGAGGCGTGGGGCCGTGAGGCCTTCACGAACGCGTCGCTCCTCCTCTCGTCGACGTCGTCGCTCGTCATCGCGACGGGCATCGCCAACATCTGGGGTCGCGACGCCGTGACGGCGGCGAACGGAGCGAAGACGCTGACGGCCGCCTACGACGACCGCTTCGTGTTGGGCCTCGGCGTCAGTCACGAACCACTGGTCCAGCGCCTGCGCGGTCACGAGTACGCCGCGCCCCTCAAGGTCATGGAGGAGTTCCTCCTCGCCATGGACAAGGCTCCGATGTTCGCCGAGGAGGGGGCGACGCGCGTGGCGCGCGTCCTCGCGGCGCTCGGTCCCAAGATGCTCGGCCTCGCCGCGACCCTCACGGACGGCGCGCACCCCTACCTGGTGACGCCGGAGCACACGCGAAGCGCGCGAGAACTCCTGGGCGACAAGTTCTTGGGTGTCGAACAGTCGGTGGTGCTCGGCCAGGACCGTGAGGAGTTCTTGCGACGAGCCCACGAACATCTAGCTTTCTACACGGGACTGACGAACTACCAGAACAGTTGGCGCCGTCTCGGCTTCTCCGACGAGGACTTCGTTCGCGGCGGATCGGATCGACTGTGTGACGTCCTGGTCGTTCACGGCGACGAGGACGCGGTGCTCGCGAGCGTGAACGAACACCGCCAGGCGGGGGCCGATCACGTCTGTCTCCAAGTGCTCGGCCCCGACCGCCAGGCGCTGCCCGTGCAGGAGTGGCGACGACTCGCGGGTCGCGCGTGACGAGTAACACTGCCGTGCGAATCACGATTGAGCCGACGCCCCGTGTCCTCGCGAATTAAAACTTTTTGTGCCGCCTAGTCTCGCAGTCATGTCGCCAACGTGTACGTTCGAATGATGGCTGATCCGGCGCGAAACTACTCCGCAAGCGACGTCCTCATCGAGGCGACGTCACGTCGTCTCTGGGAGGAGGACGAGAGCGAGTTGCGAATCCTTGACATCTGCAAGGAGACGAATCTCAGCACCAGCGTGATCTACGGACACTTCGGCTCGCGCCAAGGTCTCATCAACGCGTCGCTTTTGCGCATCTTCGCTCTCGTCACCGACGAGATCATCGAGAACCTCGAGACCTCGGCGTCACGATCGCTGACGTCGGGTTCCATGCTGAACGCCCTCTTCAACCTCTTGGACGACGCCGACTACCAAGAGCACCTCAATCGCCAACGTCAGATGTTCTTTCGCGTCTCGGCGACGGCCCTCTCGCGACCGAGCATTCGACCGGGCTTCTTAGAGCTCTACGACCGCTACATCGAGCGGGCGGACGCCGTCCACCAGCAGTTGCTCGACGGAGGGCACCTCAGCCGAGAGCTCACCGCGCGCCAGTGGTCGCTGTTCTTCGAGGGCCAGATGCTCAGTCGGGCCTTTCACGGCCTCTCGTCCAACTGGTACAACCAAGACGACTGGCTCCGCAGCGCCTACCAGATGTACGCCGCGGCGAACCCCGAGATCATCTCGTAGCCACGACGCTTCGGCGCTTCGACAGCGCCGCGTTACGGGCGTTCGTCAGGCCCAAGAATGACGACGGACTCGGGGCCCGAGGAACCGCGTATCGCCCGGACCAACAGCGCGACCATACCCAGCCAGGCGAACTCCACGAAGCCAATGGCGATCCAGCCGAAGCTGATCACCAACAGGCCAATGAAGAAGCCCTTCAGGATGCCGAAGTGGATCATGCAGGCGATCTCTAATGGGAACCACGCGAAGAGCCAACTCACCATCGGCGCCACGAACACGGTGCCGACGCGGCGCTGCCAGCCGAGGTAGGCGCCGAGGATCGCCGAGATCCCAAATCCGATCCACGTAACGAGGGACGACGGCGCGACGACGTCGATGAAGAGCACGACCGTCATCGCGAGAGCCCACAAGACCATCGGAACCGACACGTTGCCGCGGGCACGCTCGCGAAACTGGATGACGACACCACTCACGCCCCCAACCTAGCGATTCTCTTGTTCCCGTCGGCGGCCGCCACGATACGCTGGCGAAATGTCCAGCGGCGTCCTCGCGATACTCGGGTCCGGTGAGACCGCACCGGGCATGACCAAGGTGCACCGCGAGATCCTGGCGCCGCTCACCCCGCTGGACGCGGTCAACCTCGACACGGCCTACGGATTCCAGTTGAACGTTCCCCAGATGAGCGAAAAGCTGGAGGAGTACTTCAATATCTCACTGCAGACGAAGCTCACGACGCTGCACTTCGCCTCGTACAACCGGGCCAGCGAACTCGAACGGACACTCTTCAAGCAGCAGGTGCGCCAGGCGAACTACGTCTTCGCGGGTCCCGGCAGCCCGACCTACGCGCTCGCGCAGTGGTTCCCGCTGCACTTCGGCGACGACCTGCTCGACGTGCTCGACCACGGCGGAACGCTCTGTTTCGCCTCGGCGGCGGCGCTCACCCTCGGCGCGTTCACGGCCCCCATCTACGAGGTCTACAAGGTGGGCGTCGAGGGCCCACAGTGGCGCGAGGGGCTCAACGTCCTCGCCGCGTTCGGCCTCAACTGCGTCGTGATCCCCCACTTCGACAACAACGAAGGGGGCAATTACGACACCCGATACTGCTACCTCGGTGAGAAACGACTCCTCGAACTCGAGGGCCTCCTACCCGAGGGCGTCGCGACACTCGGCGTCGACGAACACACGGCGGTGATACTCGACCTCTCGAACGACACCGTGACGGTGAAAGGGCGCTCGAACGGCTACTGGCGCCTGAACGGCGAGACGACCGTGCTCGCCAACGCCACGACGACGAGTCTCGACGACCTTCGAACGATCGCTCCCACCCGAAGCCACGCTGCCCCAATCGCGCAGACGTCCGCTGCAACCGGTCCCGTCGCGCTCGGCGAGCTCGCTGCGAACGGCGGAGCGTCGGGTCTCGAGGCGCTAGCGCAACTCGTTCAACTCGCCACCACCGGAGGCGAGGGTTTCATCGACCCGACGCCACTGGTCGAGGGTGTACTGGCCGCTCGCGTCAGCGCACGAGCGAACGCGCACTACGAGTTGGCAGACGAGCTTCGAGACGCCCTGGTGAAGGCTGGCATCGACGTCCAAGACACGCCCGAGGGAACCACCTGGTCCCTCGGCGGCGCTACCTAGTCCGCACTCGACGCAAACTGGCGAACGTAGCTAGAACTGCCGACGCCCCCTTTCAAAAGAAGGGGGCGTCGGCAGTAAGGCAGAAACGTTGACTACGTAAGCGAGAACCTCACCGCGGTGCGCTTGCCATTGGCCAGGATGATCGTGAAGGTGTGGACTCCCGTCTTCACACCACCACTCACCGAGACGACGACGGTGAGCGTGCGGCCGCTATCGCGCGTAACCCTCGCGGTGACGCCCGCGACGTTACTGATGACCCTCGGTCGACCCGAGAAGCCAGAGCCAACGATCGTGACCGTCGTGGTCCTACCCACGACTATCGCGCCCGCAACGCGGGTGGCCTTCAGTGGCACTACGAAGGACACCGTTGCGGCCGGAGAGGTGGCAAGGATGTACGTCGTGTCGCCGGCCTTGGTGGCCGTCACGCTGCACGTACCGGCGCGCCGTGCGCTGAGTGCGTTACCCGACAACGTGCAACCGGCTGACGAACCAGCGGCCAACGTCCAGGTCACGGGGCCGGTGCCAGTCCCGCCCGAGATCGCGAGGCGAAGCGTCGTGCCCACTAATCCCTTGAGCGTCCGTACCGTCACCGATGCTTGCGGCGTACCCACGAGCGTGGTGTGCGTCGTGGTGGTCAGTGTTCTTGAGGAGTCAGTCGCCGTCAGCACACAGGTGCCGGTGGCGTTGATGCTCAAGGCGCTGAAAGTAGCCGTGCCCGCGGCCGCGACGCCCGTCGTGGTACCTCCGAGGGTGCAGTTCGACGTGATGGTGATCGTATCCGTGGACCCGGTACCTGCGGTCACCGGGTTCGCGTTGACGTCTTCGACCGAAACCTTGAACGTCGGGAGAATGGTTGAGGCGGTAGTCTCCGTGGCAGGTGGGGCAGTCGTAAAGGCAAGTTGGGTGGGCGCACCAGCGGCGACCAAAATCACCGTGCTCGTGGCGACCGCCAACGTCCTCGACGAGTCCGTTGCCACCAGCTGGCAGCTACTGCCGGTCTTGATCGTGACTGCGGTGAACGTGGCGACACCCGCGACCGCTGTAACACTCGTCGTGCCGGCCAGGGCGCACGCCGACGTCAACGTGATGATGTCGGTGGATCCGGTTCCAGCCGTGATGGGGATACCGTTGCTCTCTTCAACCGAAACGCCGAACGAAGGTAGCACTGTCCCCGCGGTGACAGCAGATGCCGGCTGTGTCGTGAAACCAACTTCAGCGGGAGTGTTGGTCGCAACGTTGACAGCGGCGCTCACGGCGGCCGTGAAACCGGTGTCACCAACTGAAGTGTCCGTTGCGGACAAGACGCAACTCGACGTTCCCGCGGTAAACGTGGCACCAGTGAAGGTGGCCACGCCGGCGGTCGCTGCGCCGCTGACGGTGGCACTGAACGTGCACCCGGCCGAGGGCGTGATCAGAATGGTGTCCGTCGACGCACCACCCGAGGTGACAACGTTTCCGTAGGTGTCTTCAACGGCTGCTCTGAACGTCGGCAACGCCACGCCGACGGTAGCGGACGTTGGGGGGACGGTCGTGTAGCCGATCTTGGTAGCGGCGAGTGGGGTGACGGTGATCGCGGCACTCGTCGCGGTCGTAACGCCACTCGTCGTTGTGTCCGACGCGACGAGGGTGCAGGTCGAACCGGTCGTGATGGTCACAGCGTTAAACGTTGCAACGCCCGCAACCGCCGCTGCCGAAGTCGTCCCCGTGAGGGTGCACGACGAAGTGATGCTCACGGTGTCCGTAGACCCGGCCCCCGTCGTAATCACTGTCGACGTGTTGTCTTCGACGTTGACTGAAAAGCTGGCCAGCACTGAACCGGCGGTGGTGCTGGTCGGAGGAGCGACGTTGTAGACGACCTTTGAAGGCGCGCCAGCTGCGGATGCCGGAGACACCGCCAGGAAGGCGAGCCCGGCGACCATCAGTGCTGATGTCGCGCCGATTGTGCCGAGAGATCTGGCCGTCGACCGAAGCGAACGGTGACCTCGATTTCGGTTCAAAGAGTTCTTCATTGGTTTTCCACCTTTTGCATTCCCAGTCAGGTTCGAACAACCTAAACGTGTGCTTCTTCGGTACTAAGAACAGCATAGGTACGCATATATGTGTATCCCTTTGCCGTTGTGTTACAGTTCGCTGTTTTTTTGTTGCCAGTCTCAGACGTAGGTGTAATCCCGAGACGTGGCTACTACAGGGACAATCAGTAACGAAGTTTCCGTTTATCAACTCTTGAACAATCTCTTCACACGAACACAACATCACCGTTGTTCGCTTGTTACACCAAGATGTTCACTCGTCTGTGCGACTGCTGGAAAGTCAGTTGAACCAATAAGGAAGGCCCCCTCTTTCGAGGGGGCCTTCCTTTGTACTGCTTGGAGTGAATTACTACGCTACGTAGTTCGCCCGACCCGTCTTACCGTTCGCCAAGCGAATGGTGAAGGTGTAGGAGCGGTGCTTCGTACCGGCCTTGGTCGTCACGCGAATCGTGAGCAAGTGACCAGAGTCCTTTGAAACCGTGACTCGGGTACCGGCGGCGGTGCTAGTGATCCTTGGCTGGCCGTAGAAGCCGCTACCAGAGATCGTCATCGTCACCGTCTTACCGGGAACCGCGTGGCCATGCGCACCCGTCACGCGGAATGGCGCTGGTGGTGGTGGCGTGGACGACGGAGTCAAGACAGGCGCTGAAGTGGCCGAGCCACCGTCAACGTTGGTAACAACCAAGCTGACAGGCGTTGTCTGAAGAGCTCCGAGGGTGCAGGACACCGTGATCGACGTTGCACTAACGACCGTCGCCGCGCCACAGGTGCCGTCTGACGTTGCGGAAACAACCACACCCGTCAAGAAGCCGGTACCCGTGATGGTGAAGGCGTTCGTTGCACTCGCGAGGCCAGGCGTCGGCGACACAGCGGTCACCGTGGGTCCTGGGCCAATGACAAGCGCCGTCAACGTCGCGGGGACCTTGACAACTCCGCCATCGGTGTTCGTCACGCTGTAGCCGTCCGCGATGTTCGTGTCAGGTCCCTTGATGGCAATCGTCGCGGTGATCTGCGTACCAGCCAAGTTGACGCTCGTAACCGTAGCGGTAACGTTCGGGTCGGCAACGCTGTTGCCGTTCACGAAGCTACCAACGGTCACGCCGGTCGCGAAACCGGAACCGTTGATCTTGACAACTTGCGCCGTCGCGCCAACACCTACGTCGGAACCAACCGCGTACGTGAGGCCCGACACCGAAGGAGCAGCGTCAATCGTCATCGTGAAGACCGGCGAAACTACTGCGCCAATCTGTGACAACTGAATCGACGGTGGGCCAGCAAGGTCAGCCGCTGTTGGCGAGACTGTCAACACCAAGTTCATCGTCGTAGCGGACACGTAGGAAATGATTCCCTGCAGTACGCCGCCATGGTCCGTAACCGTACCGGTGGTCGTGTTAGTGAAGCCCGTACCAGTCAGCGTCACGACGGTGCCAACAGGCGCGCCAACGGCGAGACCAGTCGGGGTCTGTGAGGTGATGACCGGACCAGCCACTGAAACAGCGGCCGGGAAGGCGTTGCTGTGGGCAGCCGTGTTCGACACGACCACGTTGAACGGACCGGCGGTTGCACCGTTAGCAGCTGAGACGTTGAACGTCACGGCAGTGCCGGTGTTTCCCGAAGGGTTGTTCAAGGTAACGCCACCCGCAACTGCAGTCGTTCCAACGAACGCGGCAGCGGTTGAGTACTGGCTAAGACCAGTACCGGTCAAGGTGACCGTCGTTGCAGCGGCGCCCGGAACAAGGGGTGTCGTTGCGTTGGTCGCGGTGATGGTCGGAGCGACCGTGCTGGCCTCACCGATACCGAACGCGCCAGGCAGCGCGAACGTCGCAGCGTTGCCACCGTTAGCAATCGACGGGTTCGTGACAGTTACGCCACAGAGCGCCGCGATAGTGCCGACTTCTGAGAAGACGGCGGTGATTGACGTGGGGCTAACGACCGACGAGCTCGCAACAGTTGCCTGAATCGGTGCAGCGTTGCAGTCAGCGCCACCCGTGATAGCCACGGTCGCGCCAGGCTGGAAGCCCGCACCAGCAATCGTCACAGCCGTGTTCGTCGACGTGGCCGTCGGCACCAAAGCCGATGGCGTCACGCTAGAAACACCGTAAGGAATCACCGTAAGAGCCGTTGGGACCACAGTCGTACCGCCGTCGGGGTTCACGACGATCACGTTGTACGTGCCAGCAGCTTCCGTTGCGCCCGTGATGGAGTTAGTTGGGCTAACGACAGCTGTGAGGCTCGTCGAGCTGACGAAGGTCGTTGTTCCCTGGTTCGCACCTGCGACACCGGCCGTGATGTGAGCGGCTGTGTCAGCGCTCGCAAGGCTCGTGCCGTCAGACGAGTTCTGGAAGGTTACTTTCGCACCCGTCACAAAACCTGAACCAGTGATCGTCACCGTCGTTGGCGTCGTGATGTTGCCGTTGGCCTGGGTAACTGGTGTGGCCGGCGAAACGGTCGTGACCGTTGAATTCGCGTCGACAATGATGGCACCCGTCACCGTTGTGGGACCAGTGTCGTCGGTCACCGTGATGCTGTAGGTACCAGGTACCGTCGCAGCGGTTGAGGCGAAGCTACCGGTAACGGAACCGCCACCAGCGGGTTCTGCCGCGCCCGAGAAGGTAAGGCCAGGTGCGGTCGAGGTCACGGTAGTGGTGCTGCCGTCAGCGGCAAAACCAGAACCTGTGATCACGAAGGTACCTGAGGCGCCCGTACCGAACTCGTTGGTAACCGCACCGGTGTGAGGGGTGAACGTTATACCCGCGGGTGTAAAGGTCGATGCACCCGCCACACTTGCTATGGCCATCGGCAGCGCCGCAGCCACCAGCACGGCGCCAGCAGCAAGTGCCTTTACCAAGTGGCGTTGTATCCGTCGTGGATTATTCATGGTCAATTCACTCCATTCATAAGGGTCGAACTTCGTCAACCTTTAATTTTTAGATCATGCGGCACAGCGATAAAACTCACAAGGTAGCGCCTCG
>DASZIH010000064.1:0-6484 GCA_035949355.1 Acidimicrobiales bacterium | reverse complement strand
TGAAGGCCAGGTAGGCGCTGGTGGGGACCGTCCCGGTCCACGACAGCACCTGCGTGCCGTTGACGTTGACCGTGACACCCGTCGTCGTGGTCGTGACGACCACGTGGATCGGCGACGCGCTGTTGTGCAACGTCGGCACCGTCGTCGACGTCGCCCCCCACTTCAACGTGTCGGTCTGCGGTCCCGCTCCCGTCGCCACCCCGACGAAGTTCGCCGAAGGGTTCTGCGAGTTCTGGTAGGTGTCGAGGGCCACCGCGACGCCACTATTGCCCGAGAAGCCAAGACCACCTCCGCTCACTCCCAGCACCGGCGGAGACGCCGCGTTCAACAACGCGAACGTCAGCCCGTCAGCACCGGTCCCGTTCTTCAACAGCGCGTCGAACGTCGCCGTCACGCCGACGCCGGGCACCGGCGTCGAGTAGTAGGCGAGGCCCGCTTCCTTGCCCGCCGCGTTCGCGTCCGTCAACTGCAAGTAGGCCGGCGACGCCGAGGACACCACCGCCGCGCTGCCCAACAACGTCCACCCGCCGGCCGTCGGGCTCGGCACGCTCGTGGCTGCACCCGCTGGTACGACCAAAACGAAGGAGAGCAGACTCGCGAACAAGCTGCATCCGGACAGTAGAGCGAGTTTTTTCCGAACGCGGTGTGTGGTCGAAGGGGCCCTTACGTGAGAGTGTTCTTCGACCGCGTGCCCCCGCATCCGTGGCATGTTAGCCCCACCGCCGAGGTCCACGTCGGGCTCTCTCCGTAGGCCTCCAAAGGGACGCTTCATCTAGTTTTCTCGAGGTCGAACGCAGCGACCCCCGGTGCAGAGGCGTTAGCGTTCCTGCGAGGATCTCGCCTCGCCGGGGATTCGATTGAGAGGATTCGACGTGTTCGAATCAGGTGAGGTTGGCGCACGTGCCGGCACCCTGGTACAGCTCGCCACCCGCCGCTGTCCCCGCGAGGGCGGTTGACGACCCACCGGTTTCGCCATTGGTCCAGATGTCGGTGGACGGAAACTGCACAGCCAGTTGGCCGTCAGTCGTCAACGCGAACTCGTAGTGCGGGTCGTTCGACGGCCACGACTGAATGTACGCCGAGTTGCCGTTGGCAGCGGTGCCGTTGAGCAAACCGCTTTCCGTGGGCGTGACGCCCGGGTTCTGTGTATCGAATGCCTGAATGGCGGTGGACACGGTGGCGCCGTCCGCCTGACACGCAGAAGTGGCGCTTTGACCAGTGATGCCCCCCAGTGCGAAAATGACCACTGCGGCCAAGATTCCCAGGACCACAATGACAAGGAGAAGTTCGATCAGCGTGAATCCGTTGAAGAAACCGCGCTCTTGGCGTTGTCGCAGTCGTCGATAGTTGGCAAGCAAATTCATAATTCCTCCCTTATATGGAAAAACGGAATCGGAACTGTCTGCCCTTGCTATCTTCGACGCAATCATCAAAGGATTCACAAACATTAAGCAACAGATGCACCATTTGCAAGTGGGTTTGTGATATGGGGCCGATTCGCGCAAAACCGCTCTATTCATACGGAGAACGGACTTTTGTGCCTCTCAACGCTCGTCGCCGAACGTCGAGGGGGGATCATTTGGGCGTTTTCAACATTTCTGCCATCCACGGTTGATCGCCGAAAAACCTTGGAGCGGGCGACGAGAATCTAACTCGCGTTCTCGACTTGGGAAGCAGGAGGTCGGTTGACATCAGCCGAGATTTCGAACGTTCAAAGACTGAGGGATTCAAGGTTTCGTCGCACCTGAGGCTCTCAACTCAGCGCGAGCATCTCGCCACCAGATGAGCTCGTACGCATGGAGCACGACAAGGACGACGGCGACGAGCGCGACGGCGGCCAGCCCAGGAACGACGCGGGCCACCGGTAACAAAGACGCGCAGATAACCGCGGCCGCTAAACGCCCACGGCCGAGGCTACGAGACACGCGGAATCTGAGTCCTACGAACGCAAATAGATACAACGCCGGGCCACAGGTGAGGCCGAATGCCCGCACTGTATTCAAGACACTTCCGATATGGACCAGCGTCGCGCGCATTGCGAACGCGAAGAGGATGATGCCAGCGACCATGGGCAGATGCAGGTACGTAAACACATCACGCGCGAGTGCAGTACGTTGCCCGCCACTTCGCCCAGCCAATAGTTGACGCGCGCGAAGTGGGAAGAAGTCAAAGTAGGCCAACCAGAAGGAGATCACCACGACCAACCCCAGAACGGCGGCCACTATCACACCAGCACTCAACTGGGTATTCCTGGCGCCAATGCCAATAGCGATCAATGACTCGCCGATTGCGATGATCACGATCAGTCCGTGACGTTCGATGAAGTGTGCGGCCTCGAGGCGCCATCCCGTCGTTCCGCGCAAGAGCGGTCCGAACAAGCCGACAATTAACGCCAAGAGCCAGAGGGCGGGCCGAAGCGTGCCGTGCACGAACCCAGCCACCGTGATGAGCGTCGCTCCCATGAGGAAGATGGGAACGATTCGAAGAATCGCCGCCAGCTGTTCGGTCTCATTTCTGGTTGCCAACGCAAAAAGAGCAAGGAACATAATGTTCACGATCAAGAACGCGACGCCGAAGGCGCTTCCTTGGCGTCCAAAAGCGTAGGGAACCGCGAGGGCTGCGACGAACATCGCCGCCATCGCTACGAGCATGGCCGCAGATACTCGTCCGTTGTCGGTATCGACGGTGCTTGTCAGCCATGCGTAGGACGACCACGCCCACCAAAGTGCGGTGATGATCAAAAGACCCTTCCCGACGCCACTCCACGACGGGTCATCTGAGAGCAAGGTCGTCACTTGCGTGAATCCAAAGGCGAAGACAAGGTCAAACAGCAGTTCGAGCGGTGTAACCCGTCGTTCGCTCTCCGGCTGCTGACTCACGGACGGACGTTACCTTTCGAAAGCGTTGTCGCGAATGTTGCGATTTCCATAGTTTGGTTTTACGGCTTTGCGAGCGCTCATCAGGCGGACATTAGACGACACCGCAAGAAGATCAGGAGATCGCGAATCTCCGGGAATGTTGGTGAGGCCCGCGAAAATCATCGACCTCAATTCTGAAATTCTGATCAAATTTGGATCGCACGGGCGGACGCTACGTGCGTGCCAAAGGCGTCAATTGAGGCTTTACAAAGGACAACGGTGTTCAACATCGGACAAGGATGGTCTCTCGAAACTACTTCAAAACACTGAGCTTAAGGTCCGAAGCCTTAGAGCGGGCGACGAGAATCGAACTCGCGTTCTCAGCTTGGGAAGCTGATGTTCTGCCGCTGAACTACGCCCGCGTTCCCACCATCGTAGTTCGCGACCAAATTTTGACTCTTGTGACGGATGCCGACGCTTATGACCTGGCCAAAGTAGGGCCTCCGAGTCGATGTTCGCTCGTCATTTTTGTGCCCCGAGCCAACCGTCACCCTTCCTCACTCTTAGTAGGGGGTGCGACGTCGTCGGGCTTCTTTACAGGAGGTGGCACGACGACTGGTCGACCGATGCCCGAGGCGAGCATCGCTGAGTTGGGTATCTTCAGCACGCCGTCGTCAGTACGGACGGTGACGTAAGTAAGTCCGATGCCGAGTACTTTGGCGTCAAGTACGCCAATGGCACCGGACCGCACGCGAATGTCGTCGCCAACGACGAACGGCCTCGCGACTAAGAGGACGATGGCCGCGAAGATGTTGCCGAGGCTCTGCTGCGCCGCGATACCGAGGATGACGCCCGCAAGTCCCGCGCCGATCAGAAGTTGCGAGAGCGACACGCCGAGAACGCCGAGGAGTGCGAAGAGAAGGATGAGGTACCCGACTCCCGTCGCGACCAGGCGCAGGGTGGCGCCGGCGCCAATGTTGGAGTTGCGAGCGGTGAGTCGGCCCAGGGACGTGGCCAGGTGCTTGATGGCGAAGCCGCCGGCGACCACGACGACGACGGCCGCGCTCCAGGCGATGACTTTCGCGTGGATCGACGAGTGGGTGACCTTACCAAAGCCCTTGCCGACACCGATGGCGGCGATGGTGATCACGGTAGAGATGACGCCGAGCATCCATTGACGCTTGAGCGAGTGCTTCATCGGGAAGGATCACCTCGGGTCATAAGAGACCACTGTATAGAAGACGTCAGCGAAACCGCCGGTGACCGCGCGTCACCCCTCTTTTGGAGACCCTGCGCGCGGTGTGGTGGACTGGTTCACGAAGTGACTTCAGACCTCTTTACTCGAGCCAACGACGACAGCGAAGCGACGAAACGATCCATGACCATCGACGACAGTGAAGTCATTCGAACCGTTGACCTCACGAAGTCGTACCCGGGGATGGACGTGCCGGCGGTCGACCACTTGAACCTCGGGGTCCGCCAAGGAGAGATCTTCGGTCTTCTCGGACCGAACGGTGCCGGTAAGACCACGACGGCGGGCATCTTGACCACCCGCGTCGTACCCACGTCCGGCAGCGCGTTCGTGGCTGGCATCGACGTGCGAAAGCATCCCGCCCTGGTGAAGCAGGTCTCGGGCATCGTCTCGCAGCAGAACACGCTCGACCGCCAGCTGACGGCGTGGGAGAACCTCTACTTCCATGGTCGGCTCTTTGGCATCAACGCAAAGGAGTCACGACGTCGATCCGACGAACTGCTGGAGCGCTTCTCGCTCTCGAAGTGGGCGAAGGCGTCGATCTACGCCCTCTCTGGCGGCATGGCCCAACGTCTCATGGTGGCGCGCGCGATCTTTCACTCGCCGGCGGTCCTGTTCTTGGATGAACCGACGGCCGGGCTCGATCCTCAGAGTCGCCTGGCACTGTGGGACATGTTGCAAGAACTCAATCACACGGGACAGACCGTGGTGCTCACCACGCACTACATGGAAGAGGCGGATCAGCTGTGCGATCGTGTGGCGATCATGGATCACGGCAAGATCCTCGCGCTGGATACGCCCACCAACTTGAAGAAGAGCACGGGCGTCGACACCATCGTGACCGTGAAGGTCGCGAAGGACGGTGAACGACTCGCCAGCGTGCTCAAGGAAGAACTCGACGGCGTCGTCGGCACGCGCGTCGTGGAGAACGTGGTGTCGCTGCACGTGCGAGGCGGCGACCGTCTCGTGCCGCGCGTCGTCAACGTCGCCGACGCGGCGAACGTGGAGATCCTCGATCTGGCCGTCGCCGAACCGAGTCTCGAGACCGTCTTCATCAATCTGACCGGCAAGGAGCTGCGCGAGGTATGACGACCACCACCATCGAGACGGTGCCGACGCGTTCGGTGATCGAAGCAAGTCGCCGCGCGCTCGGGGCACTCATCTTGCGCGACATGGTCGTCCTTCGAAAGACCTTCCGAGAGTTCGTCCTGCGGACGTTGATCCAACCGTTTCTCCTGTGCTTCGTCTTCCTCTTCGTCTTTCCAAAGATCGGTCAAGCGGTTGGCGGCGGTGGCGCCGCGGGCGCGTCGGCCTTCGCGACGATCCTCGTTCCCGGGGTCGTAGGAATCTCGCTGATGTTTCAAGGCGTGCAGTCGATCGCACTCACCATGGCCCAGGAGTTCGGTTTCACGCGCGAGATCGAGGACCGGGTGCAAGCGCCGTGCCCCATCTGGCTCGTCGCCCTTGCGAAGGTCCTCTCGGGCGCGGTGCAGGGTCTCATCTCCGCGGCGATCGTCTTTCCCATCGCGACCGTGGTCCACGCCGCCGGCGTGAGCGCCACCGTCTCGCTGCACTGGCTCGTGATCCTCACCCTCGTGCCCTTGGCGAGTGTGACCATGGCCGGACTCGGACTTATCCTCGGCACCTCGTTCGAACCTCGCAACATCGGCTTGATGTTCGGCTTCATCATCTTGCCGATCACCTTTCTCGGCGGCACGTACTATCCGTGGACGCACCTCGCACCCGTGAAGATCGGCGGGTTCCACTGGCTCCAAACGCTCGTCTTGATCAACCCGCTGGTCTACGTCAACGAGGGCATGCGCGCGGCCTTCACCAACGCGCCGCACATGCACCTCTACGTCGTCTACCCCGTCATGCTCGGCTTCTGCACGGCCTTCTTGGCGCTCGGACTTCGAAACTTCCGCCGTCGAGTGCTCTCCTAGGCCGTACGACGCGGTTGCGACGCCCAAGTGAATTGTTCGAAACGACTATCGTGACCTTTTAATGGTGCTCTCTGATCGGTCCATAAAAGAGGCGCTCGCGACGGGCCGATTGATCATCGAACCCCTGGGCGACGACTGTATTCAACCCTCCTCGGTCGACGTCCACGTCGACCAGTACTTTCGCGTCTTTCGCAACCATTCACAGCGCGTCATCGACGTCCGCGAAGCCCAAGAGGACTTGACCGAACTCATCGACGTCGGCACCGAGACGCCCATGATCCTGCACCCCGGCGAATTCATGCTGGGCTCGACGACGGAGCGCATCGCGATCCCCGACGACATCGTCGGGCGACTCGACGGCAAGAGCTCCCTTGGACGACTAGGCCTCGTGATCCACTCGACCGCCGGCTTCATCGACGCTGGGTGGGACG
>DASZIH010000063.1:0-6837 GCA_035949355.1 Acidimicrobiales bacterium | reverse complement strand
CCGCGGTACGACGCGCTGGCGCGGACTTCGTCTTGACCTACTTCGCTCGAGAGTTGGCGGAGGAGCTAAGTCGTTGAGTTCGAATACGTCGTGGTTTGAACGAGCTGAAGTCGTGATTCCCGGTGGCGTGGACTCACCGGTGCGGTCGTTTCGCTCGGTGGGCGGCACGCCCTACACCGTCGCCAGTGGTGAAGGCGCCGAGGTCGTCGACGTCGAAGGAAACCGCTACCTCGACTACGTCCAGTCCTACGGCGCGTCGCTGCTCGGCCATGCGCACCCGACCATCGTGTCGGTCCTTCGCGACGCCGCCACGAAGGGCACGACGTTCGGCGCCCCGACGCCCGGTGAGGTCTTGCTCGCCGAGGCGATGACGACGCGCGTTCGTGGTCTCGAGCAAGTCCGCCTGGTCTCGTCGGGGACCGAAGCCGTCATGAGTTGCGTGCGACTCGCCCGGGGCTTCACCGGTCGCGACAAGATCGTCAAGTTCGATGGCTGCTACCACGGTCATTCGGACGCCCTGCTCGTCGCGGGCGGCAGTGGCGTCGCGCAGATGGGTCTTCCCGGTTCCGCCGGGGTCACGGCGGGCGCCGTCGCGGACACCATCGTCGCCCCCTACAACGAGGTCCCGACGTTGGACGATCATGTCGCCGCGGTCTTGGTGGAACCCGTCGCGGCGAACATGAACCTCGTCGCCCCGCTGCCCGGTTTTCTCGCAGGACTCCGCGCGGAGTGCGACCGCGTCGGCGCGCTGCTGATCTTCGACGAGGTGATCACGGGCTTTCGCTTGGCCCAGGGTGGCGCGCAGGAGTACTTCGGCGTCACGCCCGACCTCTGGTGCTTCGGCAAGGTCATCGGTGGGGGACTTCCCGTCGGTGCCTTCGGGGGATCGAAGAAGATACTCGCGTCCCTGTCGCCACTCGGTCCCGTCTACCAAGCCGGCACGCTGTCGGGCAATCCGTTGGCGACGGCGGCGGGCGTCGCGGTGCTCGAACACGTGACCCCGGACGACCTTGCCATACTCAGTGAACGCGTCACGAACTTCGCCGGCGAACTGCAAGAAGCACTTCGCGGCGAAGAACTCTTCGCGCTGGCACCGAGCGTCGGGGCCTTGATGGGTCTCTACCTCGCCGAAGAGGAGTTCGCGCCGCCGACGAACTTCACCGAGGCGAAGGTGCTCTGTGAGAACGGGCTGTACCGAAAATTCTTCCACGAGATGTTGCAGCGCGGCGTCGGGCTCGCGCCCGGTGCGTACGAGATCCTCTTCGTCTCACTCGCGCACACACGGGCTGACTTGGAGCGTACGGTCAGCATCGCCGCGGACGCGGCGAAGGCGGTGCGCTCGTGACGAACCTGCGAAGCGAAGACTGGTCGGTTCGTCCGTCGTTCGAGCTCAACGGACCGACCTCGCCGGTCGTCCTTATCGCCGACGACGTGGGCCTCACTCAGTTGGCGGGCATCCCGCCCGTCGTGTGGCAGACGCCCTGGAGCGAACTGGCGAACCTTGAACTGGTGCGCTTCGCGCACCAGATGGCGCTCTTCGCCACGGTGGGTGACGTTCGCTACTGCTGGCGCCACCGCGAGCTGAACGATTTCGAAGCCGTGCGCTCGGTCGTCGTGGAACACGGCGGAACGGTCACCCATCGACGCCGTCGAGCCGGCGTCCTCGCGATCGTCGGGGTCGTGGTAGTGGCCGCACTCGGTGCCGGCGTCGCGGCGTTGCTCAATAGTGGAAACGGCGCCGCGAACGAGCTCGCCGCCGTGAAGGCCGTGAACCTCACGTTGAAGGACTTGCCGAGCACCTGGTACTCGACGACGAACTCGGTGTTGAACGATCTCGTGCCGCCGAGCGGGCAAGTCTTCACGTCAACGACGACGACCGCGCCCGCGAAGAACTCGGCCTTCACCGTCGCCGCCGGCGTGTTCCAGACGTGTCTCGGTGTGACCAACAAGAATGACCGTGTCTACGGCTTGGCGGGTCAACAGGCGGACTACCAAGTGTCGTCACCGGTCTTCACCACCAACTCACTCGGGGGATTAGAAGTCGCTTCCACCGCGCAGTACTACAAGACGACGACCATGGTCCAAAAGGACACCCGGGAGATGTCGATGAAGAACTTTGGCGAGTGCATCGTCGACTCGAGCGCGGCGCTGGTGCTCGCGGGTCTCGGCCAGACGAACACGGGAACGCCCGGCGCCACGAATTGGAAGCCCGTCACCTTCACGAAGGGTTGGACGCGCGGCGGCGTCGTGACGATGAGCGTGCCGGGCGTCACGTCCAAGTTGCAACTCGTCGAAGCGGTGATCACGAAAGGTCACTACGAGATCACGTTGAGCGCCCTCGTCGGTTCGTTCACGAAAGCGAAGTCCACGTTGAACGGCCTCGTCAACACGTTGCTCTCGCGGACCACGACCTCGTCGTCGACAGCGGTCTAGTTCAGCGCCTTCTGGCGCTCGGACTCGCCGAACACCAAGTCCCACGCCTGGTCGGGTATGGCGTTCGCCAATCTCGAGACCGCTCGATACCCAATCTCGGCGGGTCCCTTTTCGTTGTTGTCCATCAGATTGGCCATGACCGCCAGCAGTTCTCGCATGACGGGCGCGACGCGTAGGCCGAGTCCCACGCAGGCCTGGAGGATCTTCGGTTCGGAGATCATTCGCACGAAGCCGCGCGCCACCTTGAAGTAGTCCCCGTAGGCCGCCTCGAGTCGCTCGTCGTAGAGACGCAGCGTCGACGCGTCGTTGTTGAGGAGCGCCTCACCGAGCACCGCCGCCGCCAAGCGACCCGACTCGTAGCCGTAGGCGATGCCCTCGCCGTTGAAGGGATTGACCATGCCGGTGGCGTCGCCGATCGTGAGCGTGTTCGCGCCGACGCGCGGACCAATGGACAGTCCCATCGGCAGGCGCCCGCCCGTGGGTGGTCCTTGACACGTGTCGTCGTTGAGACCCCACTCGTCGGCCACTTGCGCGACGAAGTACTCCTGGAGCTTCGTGGTGTTGACGCCCTTCCAGGCGCCGCCCGTCGAGAGCAGTCCGACGCCCACGTTGACGCGGCCGTCACCGAGGGGGAAGATCCAGCCGTAGCCGGGCACGACCTCGCCGGTGGTGTCGCGGATGTCGAGGTGCGAGTCGATCCATGGTTCGTCGTGACGATCACTCGTGTAGTACCCACGAAGCGCCATGCCCATTGGCCACTGGCGATTGCGCGACACCCCGAGCTCACGACCCAGCCGGGAGTTCTGGCCGTCACCCACGACGAGGTACTGGCCTCGGATCTCGGCCGTTTCTCCGGTGTCCTTGTCCTTCACGACGACACCGGACGCACCGACGAGTCCTCCGACGGCAGCGGGGGTCGGCTCGAGCAGGTCGAGGGCCTCGACACCGTTCAAGACGTCGGCGCCGTACTTCGCGGCGTGTTCGGCGACGAGACCGTCGAGGTTGAAGCGCGTGATGGTGTAGCCGTAGTTGGGGAACGTCGGGTGCTCGGGCCAGTTCATCGCGAGCGACGCGCCGAAGCCGAAGGCGCGAAGCCCGTCGTATTTGTGCCCGTTCGCGGCGACGATGCCTTCGAGGCCCATCTCGCTCAACTGGTAGACCGACCTCGGGGTGAGTCCGTCACCGCACGTCTTCTCACGAGGGAAGTGTTTCTTCTCGATCAGACACACTGACCAGCCAGCCTGGGCGAGCCAGTACGCACAGGCTGAACCCGACGGCCCGCCGCCGACGATGACGACGTCGTAGATCGTCGGTTTCGCCGCGACCTCGCGCAGGGTTTTCACCCGACCAGCCTACGTCGTCGCCCGCGAGGCTTCATCGTCGAAACGACCTCGCGCGACCTGGTAGAAATGATGGACGTGGACCAGTACTTACCAATACTGGGGCTACTCATACTCGGAGTGCTGTTCGCGTCGGGCTCGTTCGTAGCGTCAGGATTATTGGCGCCACACAAACGCCCGACGGACGCGAAGCTTGCGCCCTACGAGTGTGGGATTGTCCCCGAGATCGAGCCGCCCCAGCGTTTTCCAGTGCGGTTCTACCTCGTGGCAATGATCTTCGTCATCTTCGACATCGAAGTCGTCTTCATGTACCCCTTCGCCGTCGTTTTCCGCCAACTGCGCGGTTTCGGGCTCATTGAAGTCCTGGTCTTCTCGCTCGCCGTCTTCGCGGCGTTGCTGTTTCTGGTCGCCGAGGGCGCGCTCACCTGGGGTCCCGTGAAGCACCTGGTGCCCGGCATGCCGTCGCGCACGAGTTCCTCCACGATCGTGCGCATCGGCGCCGATGAAAAAGAAGTCGCGTAGTGGCCTTCGAAGATCTCCAACACAATTTCTTGACGGGTCAAGTCGAGGACCTCGTGCGCTGGGCGCGCCGCGCCTCGGTGTGGCCCGCGACGTTCGGTCTCGCGTGCTGCGCGATCGAGATGATGGCCGCGGGCGCCGCCGACTTCGACCTCGCGCGCTACGGCATGGAGGTCTTTCGCAACTCGCCGCGCCAGGCCGACCTCATGATCGTCGCGGGACGCGTCTCGCAGAAGATGGCGCCGGTCCTTCGCCAGGTCTACGACCAGATGATGGAGCCCAAGTGGGTCATCTCCATGGGGGTGTGCGCCTCGACCGGTGGGCTCTTCAACAACTACGCCATCGTCCAGGGTGTTGACCAGATCGTCCCGGTCGACGTCTACGCCCCGGGATGCCCACCGAGCCCCGAGACCTTGATGCACGCGATCTTGACGCTCCACGAGCAGATCCGCACCGGCGAGATCCTTCAGCGTCGCAGCGAAGGTCGCCCTACGCACGTGGAGGACCGGTCGAACGTCTGGACTCCCGAAGTCCCCGTGGCCGTAAGGGTGGGAACGCCGAAGTGATCCCGCTTCCTCTTACGGCCCCCCCAGGCGTCGTTACCGCCGACGTGTTGGCGAGCGACCTCGGTTGCTTCCCGACCCGCGACGAGTACGTCGCGCTGGTGCAGTCCTTCAAGGACGACGGCTTCGAGATGTGCGTCGATCTCTGTGGGGTTGACTACCTCGAGCACCTCGACCGTCCGATGCCGGACTTCGTCATACCGACGCGCTTCGAGATCGTCGTCAACCTGCTCAGTCTGTCGAAGAAGCAGCGCGTGCGCATTCGCGTGCAGGCCGGCAACAACGATCCCGAGGTCGACACGCTCTTCGACGTCTATCCCGGCACCGAGGCGATGGAGCGCGAAGCATTCGACCTCTACGGCGTCCTCTTCACGGGTCACCCCGACTTGACGCGCATCTTGATGCCGGAAGACTGGGAAGGTCACCCGCTGCGCAAGGACTACGCCGTCGGCAAGATTCCCGTCCAGTTCAAGGAAGCGCCAGGTCCCCGGTGAGCGATCCCACCGTCCGCGTCGCCGAGCGCGTCGAACTTCTCGCCGCGGAGACCTCCGAGGGCGCGCAGGGTCTGCAACCTCGCACGATCACGAAGACCGACGAACTCGGCCGCGAGGTCGGCGCCGTCCTTCGCACCAGTGGCCTCACGATGGACCCGAACGACGTCGACTTCGATCGACGCGACGACGAGACGATGATCATCAACATGGGACCGGCGCACCCGTCGACGCACGGGGTGCTTCGCCTGATGCTCGAACTCGACGGCGAGTTCGTCCTTCGCACCAAGCCCGTCATTGGCTACCTGCACACCGGCATGGAGAAGACCGGCGAAGTGCTGAGCTACGTCCAGGGCGGCACCAACGTGACGCGCATGGACTACGTCAGTCCCATCTCCAACGAGCTCGGCTACTCCATGGCCGTCGAGAAGCTCCTCAACATCGAAGTCCCTGATCGGGCCATCTGGATTCGCATGATGATGGCCGAGCTCAACCGCATCGCGTCGCACCTCGTGTGGATGGCCACGAACGGCATGGACTTAGGCGCGACGTCGATGATGATCTACGGCTTTCGCGAGCGCGAACTGGTCCTCGCCTTCTTCGAGAAGACCGCCGGCCTTCGGATGAACCTCAACTACGTGCGCCCCGGCGGCGTCGCGGCGGACCTGCCCGACGGGTGGGAAGACGACGTGTTGGTGATCTGCGACACGATCTACGAGCGAACCTTCGAGTACGACGAACTCCTGACCGGTCAGCCCATCTTCCGTGGTCGCATGGTTGGCGTCGCCCCGCTCACGGCCGAAGAGGCGTTGGCCCTCGGTGTCACGGGACCGCTGCTGCGTTCGACGGGCGTGCCGTGGGACCTGCGACGTTCCATGCCCTACCTCGCGTACGACAAGGTTGACTTCGACGTCATCGTCGGCACCTTCGGCGACAACTTCGACCGGTACGCGATTCGTCTCAACGAGATCCGCGAATCGGTGCGCATCGTGCGCCAGTGCATCGACCTGATGCCCAAGGGCGACTACCGCAGTCAGGACCCCAAGGTGACGCCACCACCACGCGCGCGCATCGACGAGTCGATGGAGGCGCTGATCCACCACTTCAAACTCTTCACCGAGGGCTTCCACGTACCCGCCGGCGAGGTCTACAGCGCCATCGAGTCGCCGCGCGGCGAGCTCGGTTGCTACATCGTCCCCGACGGCGGACCGAAGCCCTACCGCATCCACGTGCGCGCGCCGAGCTTCGTCAACATGCAAGCAGTGCCGCTCTTGATGCGCGGGGGATCGGTCTCCGACGCGATCACCGTCATCTCGTCAGTGGACCCCATCATGGGTGAGGTGGACCGATGAGTCACTTACGCGTCGAACTGCGCCAACGGGCTGAAGCGCTCGTCGCGCTCTACCCGCGCCCACGCTCGGCGATGTTGCCGTTGCTGCACCTCGCCCAAGAGCAAGACGGCTACGTCAGCCCCGAGGGCATCGCCGAAGT